>WLFS01000020.1 GCA_009703635.1 Actinomycetota bacterium | reverse complement strand
GGGCACACTCGGTAGTCAAGCTCTATGGTTTTGTCTTTGTTGGTCCCTGGTTAGAGGGTCAGGTACCTAGACAACTTCCTTATTCTGCCAGAAATGGCCAAGGATAGCTAGTTGCCTATTCCAAAGGCAGATCCAGCGCCAGAGCCAGCGGGTTTGATGCCCAGTTCCTTGGCGTTTAGCTCAGCAGCCCGCTTGGCAGGGTTTCCTGATTTGGAGCCACCCTTTTTCTTGTCCTTGGCTTTTTTGCGAGGCACTACCCCACCGATACCTGCCGGCATGCCCGGTACCTGAGGAGTCCCTCCCTTGGCAACGGTTTTCATCATTTTGGCCGCTTGCTCGAATCGGTTTACTAGCGAGTTCACATCCTGGACGGTCATTCCAGATCCCCTGGCAATTCGAGTTCTTCTGGATCCATTTAGCACCTTGGGGTTGTTTCGCTCGACCGGGGTCATTGACTTGATGATGGCTTCGGTGCGGTCGATTTCTTTCTCATCGATGTTGTCAAGCTGCTGACGCATTTGACCGGCTCCGGGCATCATCGCCAACATGGATTTTAGAGACCCCATCTTGCGAAGCTGCTGCATCTGCTCCAAAAAGTCTTCGAGGGTAAATGTCTCCTTGGCAAGCTTTAGAGCCATTTCCTGAGCGGTGTCGTCATCGAAAGCCTTCTGGGCTTGCTCGATGAGCGTGAGTACATCTCCCATATCCAGTATTCGAGAAGCCATGCGGTCTGGGTAGAACGGCTCGAAGGCATCCAGGCTTTCGCCGGTTGAAGAAAAGATGATTGGTTTTCCAGTCACGGAAGCTACCGACAGGGCTGCTCCACCCCTGGCGTCGCCATCGAGCTTGGATAACACAACGGCTGTAATTCCAACACCGTCTTCGAAGGCCTTTGCAACGTTCACCGCATCTTGTCCAAGCATCGAGTCAATAACAAACAAGGTCTCATCGGGTTTGACGGCATCGCGTATCTTGGCTGCCTGCTGCATCATTTCTTGATCCACACCTAAGCGACCGGCGGTGTCAACGATTACAAAACTCAAGCCCTTGGACTTGGCGTGAGAAATTGAATCCTTGGCTACTTTGACCGGATCGCCCGACCCGGAGCCAGCTTCTGGCGCGAACACCTCGACCGAAATCTTCTCACCTAAGACTCGAAGCTGTTCAACAGCATTTGGTCTTTGTAGGTCAGCTGCAACAAGAAGTGGCGTTTCCCCTTCGGAAACTAACCACTTGGCAAGCTTTCCAGCCAGAGTGGTCTTTCCTGAACCCTGAAGTCCCGCCAGCATAATTACCGTCGGTGAGGTCTTTCCGTAACGGAGTTTTCTTGGTTCGCCTCCGAGAATGGTGATCAGTTCATCGTTCACGATTTGAACGACCTGTTGCGCAGGGTTTAGTGCGCTGGAGACTTCATCGCCAAGGGCTCGATCGCGAACGGATTGGATGAAGTTCTTCACTACCTCAAGGGCAACGTCGGCTTCTAGAAGGGCTTTGCGAATCTCCCGTAAGGTAGCGTCGATGTCGGCCGGTGAGAGCCGGCCTTTTCCGCGCAGGTTTCTAAAAGTCTCCGCGAGACGATCCGATAGATTTCCAAACACTTTTTCTTATCTCCTGTAAATAGGCTAGGCCACTAGCCCACTGGCAAATTCTTTTGGATCAAAGAAAGCGAAGTCGTTGATGCCCTCACCAACCCCAACCAACTTGATAGGGATTCCAAGTTCACTTTGGATAGCAAATGCGATGCCGCCTTTGGCGGTTCCATCTAGTTTGGTGAGCACTATCCCGGTGACCTGTGCAACTTCGGCAAAGGCCTTGGCTTGAGCCAGTCCATTTTGCCCGGTGGTGGCATCAATCACCAAAAGCACTTCCGAAATCTCCGCACGCTTTTCAATCACCCGACGAATCTTGGATAGCTCATCCATTAAATCCGTTTTGTTTTGAAGCCTTCCGGCGGTATCAATAATCACGATGTCAGCGTTATCGGCAATTGCCGACTCAACCGCTTCGAAAGCCACCGAAGCTGGATCTTGTCCGTCGGATTTAGGGCCAATCAGTTTCGCCCCTGTGCGCTCAGCCCAGGTTGCGAGTTGATTCACCGCTGCTGCTCTGAAGGTATCAGCGGCTCCAAGAACAACTGACCAGGAACCTTCGGTAAGCCACTTGGATAGCTTTCCAATTGTGGTTGTCTTGCCAGCACCGTTGACTCCAACGACTAGAAAAACGTAGGGCAGCTTCCCGCTCGAAAGGTTTAGTTCGCGGCTAGCTGTTGCAAGCTGGGTCTCAATTACTCGCGCGAGAATCAGCTTTAGTTCGGTATCTGTCGCTGCGCCTTCTAGCTTGGCTTGCTTTCTAACCTCTGCAACAATTTTCTCGGAGGCTGATAGTCCAAAATCTGCCTGCAGCAAAATCTCTTCCAGACTCTCAAGATCACTCGAGTCAAACTTTGCTGTGGCAAATAGTGATCGGATGCCTCTTTTTGAGCTGCGAGGTGGCAAGGTAGCTGGCGTGAGGTTTTCATCAGAGCCAGGTCGATCCGAGTTTTGAGTGCTAACTTCTGGCTTGGCTGTGGTTTCCTCTTCGCGCTTTTTGCGCCAAAAGAAAATTGAAGACATTAGGCGTCGGCCTTCTCACGCAGGCGCTGACCAACAACGGCTGAAATACCGTCGGCCTTCATCGAAACTCCATAGAGGGCGTCGGCAATTTCCATGGTGCGCTTCTGGTGGGTGATGATTATCAGCTGCGAGTTGATTCTCAAATCCTCAAATAGGGAAAGTAGTCGTCCTATGTTGGCATCATCCAGAGCGGCCTCAACCTCGTCCATCACATAAAACGGCGAAGGGCGCGCCTTGAAGATAGATACCATCAGCGCCACCGCTGCAAGGGAACGCTCTCCACCCGAAAGTAAAGACAGTCTCTCGATCTTCTTTCCGGCCGGCTTAACATTTACCTCAAGACCCGTGGACAAAAGGTTGTCTGGATCGGTAAGGAAGATTGAACCTGTTCCGCCTGGGAACAATACTGGGAATACTTTTTCGAAAGCTTTCTTGGTGTCCTGGAAAGCGTCGTTGAAAATAACCTGCATCTTCTCGTCAAGATCACCGATGATCTTGATTAGGTCCTTTCGGGTTTCGGTTAGGTCCTGAAGTTGGTCGGTTAGGAACTTGTGCCTTTGCTCAAGGGCTGCAAACTCTTCTAGCGCTAGTGGGTTTACTCGACCGAGTTTTTCAAGGAGCTTCTCAGCATCCTTGAGTCTTTGCATCTGTGTCTCGCGGTTGAAAACTTCGGGTTCTTTTTCTTCGTCGGAGCTTGGAATCAACTGATCCGGTCCGTACTCAGCCAAAAGGGTTGGTTCGTCCAGACCCAGTTCTTCCTGAGCGCGGGTCACGAGGTTTGCTAGGTTTAGGCGCTTCTCGTGGTTTTGAAGCTCGATGTCGTGAACAGATTGAGTCAGATCAGAAAGCTTCTGCTGGATGGAGGCGATATCGCCACGAACCTTTGTTAGCTCTTCGAACTGATCGGTGCGCTCTTGATCCAAGAGGGTGTATTCGCTCTTGGCCTTGTTGGAGCTTTGCGAAACGTTCTCGATCAGTACCGGCAGCAGCTTCAATACTTCTTTAGCAGAGCGCAGCTGCGAAGTTCTTGACTTAGCCGAGGCGATGGCCTGTTCAACAGCTGCTCTGGATGAATCCAACTGGTTAGTTAGGTTCTCGGATCTCTCGGTTTCAACCCGGAGGCGCTCAGTGGCTGCGCCAAGCTCAACACGGATTTCTAGCTCCTTGGAGCGCTCTTTCTCTAGGGCTTCAACTAAGCGATCACGATCAGATAGCTCTTGTTCTGGGCGACCTAGATCTTGAAAATCACGCAGTCTCGATTTCGCATCTTCTAATTCCTGCAGTGCCATAGAGATGGCTTGCTCGTTTGCATCAGCCACGGTAGTTAGACGGTCAAGTTCGCTCTGAAGAGCTTCAACCTGAACGCGAATGCGTCCCAGCTGCTCGGCCTGGGATGCAAGCTTGGCGTCTTGCTCGTTCAGTTCAGCAAGGGCCTGCTTGGCAGAGTTCTTAGAGGCAAGTTCATTGGATTTTGCCTGAGCAAGTTCAGAAGAAATAGTTTCAATACGTGCGCTAAGCCTGGACAAAGCTACTTCGGCAGCATCACGCTCGGCAACTAACTCGACCTTGGAGGGTTTGCTCGATGAGCCTCCTCTAAGCACTGCACGAGTAAGGACATCACCCTGTTTGGTAATGACTTGGCGATCTTCACCGGATGAACGGAAGTAGTTTCTTGCCGCATCTAGATCATCAACAATTACAACAGTCGCAAGAAGTTTTAGGATTCCATCCGGAGCACTGACAACTTCAGAAGCTAACTTAGCTCCTGCGATTTGGTTGCCTAGTGAAATCTCAGAGCGAATGTCAACATCAGCGATGATGATCTCAACTCGACCACCGTCAGTTCGCTTTAGGTGCTCCAGTGCAGAAAGACCAGATTCCATATCCTCTGCAACTAGTGCATCGGCAAGTGAGCCAAGTGCTGCGGCAATAGCCTGCTCGAAACCAGGTTCAATGCGCATGTGGTTTGCAACCAGACCGCGAATTCCTCGAAGCTGAGCTTGAGTTAGAGAAGACGCTCCGTCTTTTTGTTCCAGGGTCAGATTTAGCGCAGAACGCTTTCCGGCCAGTGCGTCTTTTTCTCGCTCGGCTTCGTGAAGCTGATCGCGAAGCGATTCAATTCTTGAAGCTGCATCTGAGACAGCCTTCTGCGCCGCTTCGTAGTTTGACTCTAAGTTGCTTGCGCTTGGTTGGTTTTGTGACAGAAGCGACTCGAGATCTCGATACTGACGAGACTGCTCTTCGTGGCGCAATCTTGCTGCGGAGAGAATTTCCTGGTGACGAGTTTTTTCGTTCCGGAATGCTTCAAGCTTGCTTTCGGCCACCTTCACGTTGTTGGCAAATTCAGCAAGCTCAAGATCAAACTTTGAGATAAGTGAGTTTTGTTCCTGAGCCTTTGCATCAAACTGATCTAGAGCATCTCTTGCCACGTTTCGACTCTGCTCAGCAAGTCCTAGATCTTGGTTGAGACGCACAACCTCTTGCTGCAGTCGAACCATTTCAGTTCTAGCTTTTTCGATATCTACAGTTATCGATGAGATATCGAACTTGCTTGGCTCCTGGCCATTGGACTCAAGCAGTGCTACTCGTGCGCTGGCTATGTTGGAGATCGAACGAATTCTCTCCTGTAAGGAATCAAAATCGAAAGAGACCTGGCGAGCGCGATCGAGCTTTTGGTTTAGCTCAGGAGATTCGAGCTGGGTCAAGCGCTTGGTGTTCTCGGAGAGCATCCCCTGAAGGATATTCCGCTCGCTGCGACGCGCTGATTCGCTTGTTGATGTAGTTTCCAGTGATCGCTGGATAACAACAATGTCGTTGGCAAGAATTCTAGATTTGGCGTCACGGGCTTGAGATGCGATGTTCTGAGCTTCCCTAGCAATCTCGGCCTGAGCGCCGAGAGGCTTTAGCTGTCGACGAACTTCACCGGCTAGATCGCTAAGTCTCGAAAGGTTAGCCTGCATAGCTTCGATCTTGCGCTCGGTTTTTTCCTTGCGACGGCGGTGCTTCAAGATACCTGCGGCTTCTTCAATGAAGCCGCGTCTTTCTTCAGGGGTAGCTCGCAAGACGCTATCTAGCTGACCCTGACCCACGATGACGTGCATCTCGCGGCCAAGTCCTGAGTCACTGAGCAGTTCTTGAACATCAAGTAGTCGACAGGGGTCGCCATTGATTGCGTATTCGGACCCACCGCTTCTAAACAGTGTTCTCGAGATGGTGACTTCTGTGTAATCAATAGGTAAAGCGCCATCGGCGTTATCGATAGTGAGTAATACTTCGGCGCGACCGAGAGGACCCTTGGTTGCGGTACCAGCGAAGATAACGTCTTCCATCTTTCCACCGCGGAGAGTCTTGGCTCCCTGCTCACCCATTACCCAGGCGAGTGCATCAACTACGTTGGATTTTCCTGAACCGTTTGGTCCCACCACACAAGTCACGCCTCGTTCAAATTGGAACGTGGTTGGCTGGGCGAAAGACTTAAATCCCTTTAGGGTCAGGCTCTTGAGATGCAAGCTGGGTCAACCCCTCCAAGAATTATCAAAACTGGCCTACTGGCCGAGCAGTATCTAAAATTACCCCATTTTTGGGGTACCTAAGACCGCTACCTTGGGCGCTGGCACTTGGGGCAAAAGTGCGATCCCCGGTTGGCCCAGGCCTGGCGCCTAATGGGCGTCTGGCACCTTTTGCAGGGTTTATCGGTCTGTCCGTAGGCAAAAAGCTGCTGGGAAAAGTAGCCGGCCTCCCCATTGACGTTCTTGTATTGCTGGTCAAAGGAGGTCCCTCCCTGCTTTACGGCCGCTTCCAGCACCTGCTTGGATATCTCAATAAGTTCGGTCAATTTGGCCTTAGATATTCCATCGGCCGAGCGGTTAAAGTGAAGCTTGGCCAACCAGAGTGATTCGTCAGCATAAATATTGCCAATTCCACTAACTAGGTTCTGATCGAGAATCACTCGCTTGATACCGCTTTTCTTGTTTTGAATCTTGGCAACTACCGCCTCTAGATCAAATGTTTCATCCAGTGGGTCACGGGCGATGTGGGCTGCAGAAACAGGGATTAGATCTTGCCAGGGCTTGGAGATGTTCTTGCCAGCGCTAAAGCCCCCAGCACCACCATCCCTGGTTGCAACTAAGTCGTCGATAGCTAATGAGCCGAAAATTCGCTGATCAACGAATCTAAGCTCCAGTGGTTTGCCGCTCTTGGATTCAAACTCAATTGTGATTCTATTCAGGTTATCTGCTGGGTAATCAGCGGTTCTGATCAACATTTGCCCGCTCATTCCAAGATGCCCGACTAAAGCACTCTGCCCGGTGCTTAGGGGTAACCAGAGAAATTTTCCGCGCCGAACTACGTCTAACACCTTGGTGCCAACAAGTTTGTTCTTGAAATCCAACGGCCCGCTGAGGTGGCGCTTGAGTGATCTAGCATCGTGAATTTTGATGCCGCTGATTGTGGCACCGGTCATAGATTTTGCAAGACCAGCCCGCACGGTCTCGACCTCTGGTAGCTCAGGCATTTACTTCAAAGAAGCTAGCGCCTTGATGGCGGCATTGGTTTCAGCAAGTTTTCTGGACCGACCGTCCGCTTCAGCAAGGATTTTGCCATCCACCGAAAGGCTTGCAAAGAAGGTTCGATCGTGATCTGGTCCTTCGTGTGTGATCTCATAAACCGGTTGGGATTTGCCTTTTGCTTGAAGTAATTCCAAAAGAGTGGTCTTGGGATCTGCCGAATCAAGAACCTGACCGGGGTTTGAAAGCATAGGAAAGATAAAGCGCTCAACAATCTGGGAGGCGGCTGGCATTCCCTTTGATACATAAGCTGCTCCCAGCACTGCCTCAAAGCAATCTGCTAGAAGGTTTTGCTTTTCGCGACCGCCAGTTTGGATCTCTCCCTTGCCTAACAGAAGATGCGAACCCAAATCCAAGGCAACAGCAGCCTCGGCTAGTGCTGGCGCACTAACAACGGCATTTTTCAGTTTTGTGAGTTCGCCCTC
>WLFS01000002.1 GCA_009703635.1 Actinomycetota bacterium | reverse complement strand
AGTGCTTTCTCAAGCTGCTGTATTGGAACCGCAGCAGCCCCTTGTTCCTCAAGTTCTTCGAGAGTCTCTCCAACGCAAATCACCGGTGTGAGATTGTTTCTAAAGGCCGCCCCAACCTTTGCTTGGATAACGCCTCCATCTTCATTGTGCAGTGTTCGACGTTCTGAATGGCCAACCAAGACGTACCTTACGTCAAGTTTTTTTAAGAACTGGCCAGAAACCTCGCCTGTGTAGGCACCAGAGTCAAACTTTGAAAGATCCTGAGCACCAAGAACTAGCTGCAGTTTGTCTGCGTCGATCAGGGTTTGAATGCTTCTAAGGTCAGTAAAGGGAGGGAAGACAGCCACTTCGACCTTCTCGTAGTCGTGGCTTACATCCTTAAGCGTCCAGGCAAGCTTTTGCACCAGTGCGATGCCTTGTTGATGATCAAGGTTCATCTTCCAGTTTCCCGCTATTAACGGTTTGCGGTCATTCACTTTAGAACCTCCAGGCCCGGTAAGGATTTACCTTCCAAGTATTCAAGACTAGCTCCGCCACCGGTAGAGATGTGGCTAAAATCGCTCTCTGCAAAGCCAAGAACTCGAACTGCCGAAGCCGAGTCCCCTCCACCCACAACATTTAGTCCCTCAACCTGTGATAACGCTTTGGCGATTGCACGAGTTCCTGAAGCAAATGCTTCCATTTCGAACACACCCATAGGCCCATTCCAGAAGCAAACCCTGGACTCTTGGATTACTTTAGAAAAGACTCGCTCAGAATCCGGACCAATGTCCAAACCGATTCCTGTTTCCCCGAAAGAAGTTAAATTTAGAGCGTCAATTTGAGCGATCTCTACTTGAGCGTCTGGTGAAAAACTACTGGCCATGCGGATATCAGTTGGCAAGATGATTCGGACACCCAACTCTTCGGCCTGCTGAATGTATTGCTTTACGGTCGGGATCTGGTCACTCTCCAAAAGGCTTGATGCGACCTCATAGCCTTTGGCGGCCAAGAACGTAAATAGCATTCCACCGCCGACAATCAAGTTGTTGATTTTCGGAAGCAGAGAACCAATAACGGCTAACTTGTCCGATACTTTTGAACCTCCGAGCACAACGGTGTAAGGCTTCTGGTCGGAGCGTGTGAGCTGCTGGAGAACCTTTACTTCAGCCTCGATAAGCAACCCTGCTGCAGAAGGAAGAAGGGTTGCCAATTCATATACGCTGGCATGCTTGCGGTGAACGACGCCAAAACCGTCGCTCACAAATTTGTCTGCAAAAGCTGCAAGCTCCTTGGCAAAAGCCATTCGAGTCTCGGCATCTTTGCTGGTTTCTGCTTCTGCGAACCTTAGGTTCTCTAGAACTGCTACGCGGCCCAAAGAAAGGGCATTGGCTACTTCCTTCGCTTGGACTCCAATGGTGTCGCTAGCGAAGATTACCTCTTGCCCCAAAAGCTCTCCCAGCCTGGCTGCAACTGGTGCGAGAGTGAATTCTTTGTTTACCTGACCCTCTGGTCGACCAAAGTGTGAACAGATCAGAACACTAGCTCCAAGTTCTAGCAGCCTCTGGATTGTTGGAATGGCAGCGCGGATTCGACCATCGTCACTGACGGTGCCATTTTCCATCGGTACGTTGAAATCACAACGCAACAGAACGCGCTTACCGGCTAGATCGCCGAGGTCAGAAAGGGTCCTCAAGTTTTTAGAGTTTGTTCGCAACCAACACGGTTAGGTCGACAAGGCGGTTCGAGTATCCCCACTCGTTGTCATACCAGGAGCTAATCTTCACGGTCTGGTCGATAACTTTTACCAAGCCGGCATCAAAAATTGAGGAATGAGGGTCGGTCACGATGTCAGATGAAACAATCTCATCCTCTGTGTACTTCAGGATGCCTTTGAGTGGGCCGTCGGCGGCTTTCTTATAAGCAGCCTTGATTTCCTCAATTGTGACCTTTTTCTTGGACAGAATGGTCAAATCCGTGATCGAACCAGTAGGAACTGGAACTCTCAGGGCATATCCATCGAGTTTTCCCTTGAGCTCCGGAAGAACCAAACCAATAGCTTTAGCTGCACCTGTGGAGGATGGCACGATGTTAATCGCTGCTGCACGGGCACGTCTCAAGTCTGCATGTGGTCCATCCTGCAGGTTCTGATCTGCTGTGTAGGCATGAATTGTGGTCATCAGGCCGTTTTCAATTCCAAACTCGTCGTTAAAGACTTTTGCTAAAGGAGCAAGACAGTTCGTTGTACATGATGCATTAGAGATGATGTGGTGGTTGGCTGGATCGTATAGGTGCTCGTTTACTCCAATTACGAAGGTCGCATCCTCACCGCTAGCTGGAGCAGAAATAAGGACCTTCTTAGCGCCCGCCTCAATGTGTTTGATTGCATCTTTGGCATCGGTGAAGCGCCCAGTTGACTCGATAACAATTTCAACGCCGAGATCTCCCCAGCCAAGGGCGGAAGGGTCTCTTTCAGCCAAAACCTTGATCTTATAGTCACCAACGATGATGTACTGCCCTTCAACCCGGACCTCTGCGTCTAGTCGGCCAGTTACCGAGTCGTACTTTAGTAAGTGGGCAAGAGCCTTAGGGTCGGAAAGGTCATTGACGGCAACGATCTCAAGGTCAGTTCCTTTAGACATTTCCGCTCGGAGGTAGTTTCTTCCGATTCGTCCGAAGCCGTTAATTCCAACCTTGGTTCCCATGAGTGTGCCTTTCCTTGGGCGCTAATGCGCTAGCTCTTTTTTTGATCTGATCCACGCACCCTTGGGTGGAATTGCTAAATTCAGACTAGCAGTAAGCCTTTAGTTTGGCCCCTTGCAGCCTCGAAGCGAGCCTGAACGTCCTGCCAGGAAACAATGTTCCAGAAGGCTGACACATAGTCTGCTTTAACGTTCTGGTAGTCCAGGTAGAAAGCGTGCTCCCACATGTCAAGCATCAAAAGCGGGACTGAAGCGGCAACCAAGTTTCCCTGCTGGTCATAGAGCTGCTCGATGATCAAACGCTGGCCCAATACATCCCAAGCCAGAATTGACCAACCAGAGCCCTGGATGCCCATTGCATTGGCGGTGAAGTGGGCACGAAAACCGTCAAAGCTACCGAAGAACTCATCGATGGCTGCGGCTAATTCGCCTGTTGGTTTGTCGCCTCCGGAAGCTGAAAGGTTCTTCCAAAAAATTGAGTGGTTCACATGTCCACCAAGGTTGAAAGCTAGGTCCTTCTGAAGCTTATTGATCCAAGTCAGGTCGTTCTTCTCTCTTGCTTCGGCCATCAAATCAAGAGTTGTGTTTGCGCCAGCAACGTAAGCTGCGTGATGCTTGCCGTGATGTAGCTGCATGATTCGACCAGAGATGTGCGGCTCAAGGGCTGCGAAATCGTAATCCAGGTCAGGAAGGGTGTACTTGGTCATGGGCATTGTCCTTAGCTTTCGGTGTAGCTCTATTATCTGTTGATATTCAGTTAGTCGTTGTCTAGGTCTTCTGGCAAGAAGGCATCTGTTCCCTCGATGCCTAAGTCCTCAGCCTTTTTGTCTGCCATGGAAAGAAGCCTACGTATCCGGCCAGCGACCGCATCTTTGGTCATGGGCGGATTCGCCAGCCTTCCAAGCTCATCTAGACTTGCCTGTTTGTGCTTTACGCGAAGCTCCCCTGCGTACTTTAGGTGTTTAGGAACATCATCGCCAAGAATCTCTAGGGCGCGGGCAACTCTCGCACCTGCTGCGACAGCTGCCTGTGCAGAGCGCCTTAGGTTGGCATCGTCAAAATTGGCAAGTCGATTTGCAGTGGCTCTTACTTCGCGTCGAAGCCTTAGCTCTTCCCACTTCAGAAGTTGCCCGTGAGCCCCCATTTGGGTAAGCATTGCGCTAATGGCATCGCCATCTCTGATAACAACGCGAAACACCCCTCTTACCTCTCGAGGTTTAGCAACTACACCGAGTCTTCTAGCAACACCAACCAAAGCCATCGCAACTTCATTGCCAGGAGCTGTGACTTCAAGAGCTGCCGAACGACCTGGGTCAGTTAGAGATCCATGTGCCAAGAATGCCCCGCGCCAGACCGCTTGAGCTTCACCCAGTGAACCAGTCACCAAAGACGCAGGTAATCCCCTAGCTGGGCGACCTCGAGTATCCACAAGTCCGGTTTGTCTAGCCAGAACTTCACCCTGGCCAAGAACTCGAACTTGATACCTATTGGTTTTCCTGATTCCCCCAGCTGAGATAACCGCTAGTTCGCTGTCGCAACCGAACAAGTCAGCAAGATCCTTGCGAACCCTTCTTGCAACTTGTGCAGAGTCAAGTTCAACTTCGATGACGACTTTTCCGGAGACGAGGTGCAACCCGCCTGCAAGGCGGAGAATAGTTGCAAGCTCCGCTGCTCGCACGCCATTTTTTGCCACCTCAATTCGAGCAAGCTCGTCTTTGATATCCGATGTCAGTGCCAAGGTGCTACTCCTTACCAAGGTCACGATGTCTTACCGTGACGGTGTATTCGTTGTTCTTTGATAACAGTTCAGCAAGCTTGGTTGAAACGGCCACAGAGCGATGCTTTCCACCGGTGCATCCAATAGCAATCGTCGCGTAGTGCTTGTTCTCTCTTAGGTACCCATCCAAAACAGGCTGAAGCGCCTTGGCATAACTATCTATAAATTCTTTTGCCCCGGTTTGAGCTAAGACATATTCGCTGACCTGCCTATCTAGACCGGTAAATGGTCGAAGTTCCTCATTCCAGAAAGGATTCGGAATAAACCTTGCGTCTGCAACGTTGTCAGCATCTGCTGGAATACCGTACTTATATCCAAAGCTCATTACCGTTAGTTGCAGTTTAACTGCGGAATCAACTGAAAAGTGTTCAGCGGTTTTAGTCGAGAGCTGATGCACATTCAGATCTGAAGTGTCCATGACAACATCAGCTGATTCTCGAAGGGCTAGCAGCCGCTTTCTTTCCTCTGCGATTCCATCAAGAATTGTTCCATCACCCTGAAGTGGATGCGGCCTTCTCACCTGCTCAAATCGCTTAACCAGGGTTGAATCATTGGCCTCTAGGTAGAGCACACGAACATTAACAGCCTTACCACCTAAAAGCGCCAAGTTCTCCTCTAGCTCACTAAAGAATTCCCCACCTCGCACATCGATAATGACGGCAAGTCTTGGAACAGGTGTTTTCGTGATTGTGAAAAGATCCGCGATTGGTCCAAGCATCTGCGGTGGAAGATTATCCACCACGTACCAACCAAGATCTTCGAGAGAATTGCCCACGGTCGAGCGGCCAGCACCGGACATGCCGGTGACTATAAGTAGCTGGTGGCCAGTGTTATTGGGCATCGCATCCTCTCGTTTGAGACGAGTCTAACCAATTCGCGACACGCCCGAGCGCGTTACGGCGCCTGCTTTAGTTGCTTCAAAATCTCCTCAGCCAGCGCAGAACCAATGCCAGCCACGTCTGAAATTTCCTCGAGGGAGGCAAGTTTTAGGCGTTTGGCTGACCCAAATCTTCTTAGGAGTGCCGTCACGCGCTTCTCCCCGAGGCCTGGGATTTCCATTAATGCACTTGAAATTGTGCTTGATCGCTTCTTTCTTGAAGCCGTTAGAGCAAATCGATGAGACTCATCTCGGATGCGCTGAAGCAAGAACAGTTCCTCAGAACCTCGCGGCAAGATAACTGGAAACTCCGATCCAGGTACCCAGACTTCCTCGAGGCGCTTCGCGAGTCCACAAAGTGCGAGTTCAGGAACTGCAGATTCAGAGATAGCCCTCATAGCGGCACCGACTTGTGGGATTCCGCCGTCGACAACTATTAGAGAAGGCAGGTAGCTGAAGCGGCCATCATCAAGACTTTCCGGATCCCTTAGATACTTCAATCTTCTTGAAAGCACTTGGTAGATGGCGTCGGTGTCATCAATTGCCGAAGCGATGTTGAATTGGCGGTACTGCGATTTTTTGGCAAGCCCATCTTCAAACACCACCATCGAAGCCACAATATTGGTTCCAGATAGATGCGAGACGTCGTAGCACTCAATTCGTAAAGGCGCTTCTTTGAGAGAGAGGGCCTTCGCTAAGGCGCTAAGGGATTCGGAACGGGAAGTGAAATCTGCTGTACGACGGGTTTTGTATAGCGAAAGCGAGTACTGTGCGTTTTCAAGAGCGGTTCCTGACAAAGCTGCCTTATCGCCTCTTTTGGGCACCCTTAGCGATACCGAAGATCCTCTCGATTGCTCGAGGAATCTTTCAAGTTCAGTAGCATCCTCTGGAAGTGCTGGAACTAGAATCTCCTTGGGAACAGTTGGAGCCTCTACTCCCTCTGAAGAGGTGTAGGCAAAAAGTATGACCTGACGAACCAATTCCTCGAGTGGCTGCTCGATTTCCTTGTCAACGACCCAGGATCTGACTCCCCTGATCCGACCTCCGCGAACTGAGAACAGAGAAACTGCCGCGGCAAGTTCGTCGTGGGCTATTCCAAAAAGATCAGCATCGGTTAGGTCGCTAAAGACAACGGTGCTTTTCTCCAAAACGGTTTCCAGAGCCCCAATATTGTCTCTAAGTCTTGCGGCCAGCTCATAGTTTTGTGCCTCGGAGGCCTTCTCCATTCGCTCCTGCAGAATCTCCACTTGTTTAGGATCCATGCCGTTCATGAAGGATACGAGTTCTTTAGCAATCTCCTGGTGTTCTGTTTGGTCCACACGGCCTACGCAAGGCGCTGAACATTTTCCGATGTCAGCAAGCAAACAGGGGCGATTTGCGCTTTTTGCTGCGTTGAAAACGCCTGACGAACATGACCGAATCGGATAAACCCTGAGAAGAGTGTCAAGGGTTTGTCTAATAGCCCAGGCTTGCGTGTAAGGCCCAAAGTATTTGACACCCTTTAGATCTCGATTGCGAGTTATGAATACTCTCGGCATCTTGTCCGATAGAGAAACTGCCAGATAAGGGTAAGACTTGTCGTCTTTGAAACGAACATTGAATGGCGGATTGTATTCCTTTATCCAGGTGTATTCGAGCTGCAGAGCCTCAAATTCGGTCTTAACAATTGTCCAGTCAACATCGCTAGCCGATAGAACCATTCGCCTGGTTCGTTCATGCAGAGAATCAACCGGTGCGAAATAGCTTTGCAACCTTGCTCGAAGGTTTTTGGCTTTGCCTACATAGAGCACTCGACGCTTCTCGTCGAAGAAGCGATAGACGCCGGGTCTGGTTGGTATTTCCGATGTCTTTGGCCTAAAAGACAGATCGTTGGCCATCTACTTCAGTATCTCCTTGAGGAAGGTGCCGGTAAAGCTCGCCTTGTTCTTTGCGACCTGCTCCGGAGTTCCTTCGGCAACAAGTTCCCCACCTCTGAACCCACCTTCAGGTCCAAGATCAAGAATCCAGTCCGCCGACTTGATCACGTCGAGATTGTGTTCGATCACAATCACGGTGTTGCCTTTGTCAACTAGAGAATTTAGAACCAGCAGAAGCTTCCTGACATCCTCGAAGTGAAGACCTGTTGTTGGCTCATCTAGAACATATACAGTTCTTCCGGTTGATCGTCTCTGCAGTTCTGTTGCTAGTTTTACTCTCTGGGCTTCACCACCTGAAAGCGTGGTGGCTGACTGGCCCAGCCGCACATATCCAAGCCCAACGTCCACCAGAGTGGTTAGGTATCTCGAGATTGATGAAATCGCCTCAAAGAATATGGCCGCTTCTTCAATAGGCATCTCGAGCACTTCAGAGATGGATTTACCCTTGTATTTGACCTGGAGCGTCTCTCTGTTGTACCTGGCCCCGTGGCAAGTCTCACAAGACACGTAGACATCCGGCAGGAAGTTCATTTCGATCTTTAAAGTTCCATCGCCGCTGCATGCTTCGCACCGACCTCCCTTCACGTTAAAAGAGAACCTGCCTTGCTGGTAGCCTCGGGCTTTTGATTCGGACGTTTCCGCAAACAACTTTCGGATGTGATCGAAAACGCCGGTATAAGTTGCTGGGTTAGACCTAGGGGTTCGGCCTATCGGATTTTGATCAACATGGACGACCTTATCGAGTTGGGCTAGACCAGTTATGCGGGTGTGTTTACCCGCTACTAGCTTTGCTCCATTCAATGCGTTGGCCATCACGTTATAGAGAATGTCGTTTACCAGCGTGGACTTACCTGATCCGCTTACCCCTGTGACTGCGATGAAAGCTCCAAGCGGGAAACTGACCGTCAGATTCTTCAAGTTGTTTGCTTTTGCGCCAACAACTGTCACCTGGCGCTTGGGGTCGATTGGACGCCTGTTTTTAGGAAGAGCAATACTTCTTCTTCCAGAAAGATAATCGCCTGTTATGGACTCTTTGTTTGATAGAAGTTCCTTGTATGGGCCGGAGTGGACGACCCGACCACCGTTGATGCCAGCTCCTGGTCCAATGTCAACTACCCAATCCGAGGTTCTGATGGTGTCCTCGTCGTGCTCTACGACAACAAGAGTGTTTCCAAGCTCTCGAAGCTTGATCAAGGTGTCAATCAGGCGGCGGTTGTCGCGTTGGTGAAGACCAATGGAAGGCTCATCCAAGACATACAGCACACCTGTTAGGCCGGACCCAATCTGGGTAGCTAGTCTGATGCGCTGCGCTTCTCCACCTGAAAGTGAGCCAGCCGATCGTTCAAGAGACAAATAGTCAAGCCCTACCGACATCAGAAAATCGAGCCGTGCTCTAATCTCCCTCAACACCTGGGCAGCAATCTTCTCATCCCGCTTACCGAGTTTGAGCTTTGCGAAGAACTCGACGCAATCCCCTAGGCTCATTGCCGCAACCGATGAGATTGAGGTGCCCGCGACCTTTATCGCGAGAACTTCTGGACGAAGCCTTGCTCCCTCGCAGGCCGGGCAGGGAATTTCTCGAAGGAACCCCGCCCATCTTCCGCGCGAGTAATCATTCTCAGATTCGAGATACTTGCGCTCTATGTAATTGAGGACGCCCTCGAATCCGGTGGTATAGCGAAGTTCGCGTCCATACCGGTTCTTCCACTTAACCTGCACATCAAAATCATTTCCGTGCAAGATTGCGTACTGGACTTCCTCGGGAAGGTCCTGCCATGGCGTCTTGAGTGAGAAGGTTAGATCCTTGGCAAGTCCTTGCAGCATTCGTGAGAAGTAGTGAAATAGTCCCTTGCCTTGAGTGGACCACGGAAGAATCACACCGTCAAGAATCGATGCCTCAACATCACCTATTACCAAGTCGGCATCAACTGCCATCTTTGTACCCAACCCGGAACATTCTTGACAGGCGCCGAAAGGCGCATTGAATGAGAAGGTTCGCGGTTCAATTTCAGTGATAGCTAAAGCGTGATCGTTTGGGCACGACATCTGTTCCGAGAAGCTTCGCTTTGAGTCTTTACCTTTTCGGTCAACAAAGTCGATGGTCACTTTGCCACCGGCTAGCTTGAGAGCTGTTTCAATAGAATCCGTTAGTCGACCGGTAATCCCGGCCTTGATTGCGAGACGATCGACGACTACGGCAATGTCGTGCTTATAGGACTTCTTTAGTGGTTTTGCTTCCGCTAATGAGATCGTCTCTCCGTCCACCATCGCGCGGGCATAGCCTTGAGCGATGAGTTCCTTGAACAAGTCAACGAATTCACCCTTTTTCTGATCAACCAATTCGGCAAGGACTTGGAACCTTGTCCCATCTTCGTTTTCTAGAATTTGGTCGACGATCTGCTGGGGTGTCTGTTTGACAATCTGTTCACCGCATTCGGAACAGAAAGGGACTCCGATTCGGGCCCACAACAGTCTCAGGTAGTCATGAATTTCGGTGATTGTTCCAACCGTTGACCGAGGATTTCTATTGGTGGATTTCTGGTCAATTGAAACTGCAGGAGAAAGTCCTTCGATGAAATCAACATCTGGGCGATCTACTTGGCCCAAGAACTGCCTGGCGTAAGCAGAAAGAGATTCAACGTACCTACGTTGACCTTCGGCGAAGATGGTATCGAAAGCAAGAGATGATTTGCCAGAGCCTGATAGGCCAGTAAATACCACCAGAGAGTTTCGCGGCATCTCGACAGTGATGTTCTGGAGGTTGTGAACTCTTGCGCCCTTAACGACAAGGAGGTCCTGGGATTGGTCGGTCTGGGGATTCACGTCTACCAGCCTAACCCTGCTGCAACGGTCAACTTAGATGTGACCAGCCTTCTTCATCTGGCGCAATTCATGCTTGAGTTCCCCGATCTCATCTCGGAGTCTTGCCGCCAGCTCAAACTGAAGCTCCTTAGCGGCATGTCTCATTTGGGCATCAAGATCAATTACCACCGACATAATCTCGTCCTCGGCCATTGCAGCTATACCGCGTTTTGAGCGTAGAGGAACTGCCTGCTTCTTTCTCCCCTTTCCTTGACCGAACTCCGCAATCAATTCGGCAGTGTCGATCTCTTCTCTTTCTAGCTGATCGGTAATGTCCACAATTCGTTTCTGTAGCGGTTGCGGGTCGACACCCATTTGCTTGTTGTAGGCAACTTGCTTTGCTCGTCGTCGAGTTGTCTCGTCGATTGCCTTCTTCATTGAGTCAGTGAGGTTATCGCCGTACATGTGAACCTCACCCCCGATGTTTCGAGCGGCGCGTCCTATAGTTTGAACAAGGGAAGTTGCCGAACGCAGGAATCCTTCCTTGTCTGCATCAAGGATTGCCACCAGTGACACTTCTGGCAAGTCCAGACCCTCACGTAGCAAGTTGATTCCAACTAGTACGTCGTAAACACCCTGTCTAAGCTGCCTGAGTAGTTCAACTCGCTTAAGTGTGTCGACATCTGAATGCAGGTACCTCACCTTGACGCCAGCTTCAGATAGGTAGTCTGTTAGCTCTTCTGCCATTTTTTTTGTAAGTGTGGTGACCAACACTCTTTCCTGTTTTGCTGAACGGATCCGAATCTCTTCAAGTAGATCGTCGATTTGCCCCTTGGTTGGTTTCAAAATTATCGCTGGGTCTACTAGACCGGTTGGGCGAATGATCTGTTCTACGACGCCGTCAGCAGCAGCTAGCTCATATTTACCAGGCGTAGCGGAGAGGTAAACAGTCTGACCGATTCTATTTTGGAACTCCGACCATTTGAGTGGCCTGTTATCCATTGCGGAAGGCAACCTGAATCCATGCTCTACAAGAGTGCGCTTTCGTGACGCGTCACCTTCATACATCGCACCGATCTGAGGGACCGTTGCATGTGACTCATCAATTACAGTTAGGAAATCCTCCGGGAAATAGTCCAGCAGGCAAGAAGGCGGCTCCCCCTCGGCCCTGCCATCAATGTGCCTCGAGTAGTTCTCGATTCCAGAACAGAATCCCAGTTCGCGTATCATTTCTAGATCAAAATTTGTTCGCATTTTGATGCGCTGTGCCTCAAGAAGCTTGCCTTGAGACTCAAACTCCCGCAGTCTTCCAGCAAGCTCATTTTCAATTGCTTCAATGGCCCTACCCATCTGAGCTGGCGAGGCCACGTAGTGGCTGGCTGGGAAGATAGAAACAGCATCAAGCTGCTTGATAACGTCCCCGGTAAGTGGATGTAGTGAGTAAATGGCTTCAATCTCATCGCCGAAAAGCTCTACTCTGATCGCGTATTCATCGTACACCGGAATAATTTCAATGGTGTCCCCCTTGACGCGAAAGTTTCCTCTCGAGAAGTCGACATCATTTCGCTGGTACTGCATTGAGACGAATTTGCGAATCAAGTCATCACGGTCAATAGATTGACTGACTTGTAGCGGGATCGACTGGTCTAGGTATTCCTTTGGAGCCCCTAGGCCATATATGCAGGAAACTGTTGAAACAACAATCACGTCTCTGCGCGAAAGCAGGCTCATGGTCGCCGAGTATCTAAGGCGTTCGACCTCCTCATTAATGCTGGAGTCCTTCTCAATAAATGTGTCAGTCTGCGGCACATACGCTTCGGGCTGGTAGTAGTCGTAGTAACTAACGAAGTATTCAACAGCGTTGTTGGGAAACATTTCCCTAAACTCCGTAACCAGTTGAGCAGCAAGGGTCTTGTTATGGGCCATAACCAGAGTGGGGCGCTGGAGAGCCTCTATCAGCCAAGCTGTGGTTGCTGATTTACCGGTTCCAGTCGCACCCATAAGTACGACATCCTTCTCACCAGCGTTGATACGTTTGGTCAGTTGGGCGATTGCTTCGGGTTGATCGCCTGAGGGTTTGTAGTCACTTACAACCTTGAATGGCGTAAACGTCCTAGTTCTTTCCATGATGTGCCTTAGTTTCAGCAAGTGCCTGAATCTGATTCCAAAGTTTTGAAACCTCTGATTCTAAATCAGTGAGGCTTAGGGCTCCGTCAATTCGCTTGTCCGCCCTTGCAACCCGTTCAGGTTCAGTTGCTTGCGCCGCGATTCTTGAAATGGCGTCTTCAGTGCTCATACCCCGGTTTTCGACAAGACGCTTGATTTGATTCTCAATGCCGGCTTCGATAGTCACCACAAGATCAAATGGGTAGTCGACCTTTGCCTCAACTAGCAGAGGCACAATGTAAATCACGATGTCGCTTTTACTCTGAGAAATCCGCTCCAACGTTCTGGCCCTAATCAATGGGTGCAAGATACCCTCGAGCGCTAAGCGTTTTTCAGGGTCTTCAAAAACCAATTTTGCGAGCATCGCTCGAGATAGTGACCCATCTTCCTCAAGTATTTGCGGGCCAAATTCAGCAACTACCTTGCTCAACCCAACGGTGTCTGGCAACACTACTTCTCGAGCAATTTCATCAGCGTCGATAATCTCGTTATCGTACTTGCTGAGCATCGCGGCAACAGTGGATTTGCCTGAGGCGATGCCTCCCGTGAGCCCTACTAAGAACATTCCACAAGCCTACAAACAAAGAAACCGGGGACTAGCCAAAGCCAGTCCCCGGATCCCGTTTACCAAACTGTTTACTCGTTGTCGCTTAGCTTGTCGCGTAGAGCGCTCAACGATGCGTCCTCTGACAAAGTTCCAGCACTTGGTGCCTCAGTGGCCTCACTGGTTTGTGAGTCAGTTGCTGGAGCCGAGCTAGGAGCAGGTACGTCAGGCAAGGACTCGGCTAGCTTGTTCGCTACTGCAACCTGCTTCTTGTGCTCTTCCCAGCGAGCGTTTGCTTCGGAGTATTCCTTCTCCCATTTAGCGCGAGCTTCTTCGTGTCCTGGCTGCCATTCTCCGGTTGCAGCGTCAAAACCATCAGGGTACTTGTAGGCACCCTTGTCGTCGTACTCCGCATACATTCCATAAAGCGCTGGGTTGAAGTCAGTACCCTCTGGGTTTACTTCTTCAAGTGCCTGCTTCAAAGACAGTGAAATACGACGGCGATCTAGATCGATGTCGATTACCTTCACGAATACATCCTGGTTCACGGCAACAACTTGCTCGGCTAGCTCGATGTGCTTAGTTGAAAGCTCGGAGATATGTACTAGACCTTCAATGCCGTCTGCTACACGTACGAAGGCTCCAAACGGTACGAGCTTTGTGACCTTACCCGGAGCGTACTGACCGATTGAGTGAGTACGGGCGAAGACCTGCCATGGGTCTTCTTGGGTTGCCTTCAGGGAAAGTGAAACGCGCTCACGATCCTGATCAACCTCTAGAACCTCAACAGTTACTTCCTGTCCGATTTCAACAACTTCGGAGGCGTGCTCGATGTGCTTCCACGAAAGCTCGGATACGTGAACAAGTCCGTCCACGCCTCCAAGATCGATGAATGCTCCAAAGTTTACGATGGACGAAACAACACCAGTGCGAATCTGGCCCTTAGCAAGATCTGCAAGGAAAGTTGAACGAGAAGCCGACTGGCTCTGCTCGAGCAGCGCGCGACGAGACAAAACAACGTTGTTGCGGTTTTTGTCGAGTTCTAGAATTTTTGCCTCTACCTCTTGACCAAGGTACGGACCCAAGTCGCGAACTCGACGAAGTTCAATCAAAGAAGCAGGAAGGAATCCGCGAAGTCCGATGTCGACAATAAGTCCACCCTTTACAACTTCGATTACGGTACCGGTGACAGTGCCATCGGCTTCCTTTACCTTCTCAACATCACCCCAGGCGCGCTCGTAAAGTGCACGCTTTTTGGAAAGAATCAGTCGGCCTTCTTTGTCTTCCTTCTGAAGAACAAGGGCCTCAATTTTGTCACCAACGGAAACTATGTCTCCTGGATCGGCATCGTGGCGAATAGAAAGCTCACGGGAGGGAATAACACCCTCGGTTTTGTATCCAACGTCGAGTAAAACCTCGTCGCGGTCAATTTTGACAACGGTTCCTTCAATGAGGTCTCCGTCGTTGAAGAACTTTAGAGTCTTTTCAACTGCTGCAAGAAATTCTTCTGCGGTGCCAATGTCGTTTACGGCTACCTGTTTTGGTGCTTTTACGGTTGTGTCAATGGTCATAGAGATTGGTACTCCATTATTTGTTTACTCAGGTCGCAATAGAGTCAAAGCCTTTTATCAAGAGAATTGATTTCCACCGCAACAGCGGATAAGGGTCATGCGCCAAGGCGCCCTATCAGCTTAGTGCAGATAAACCGAGCAAACCAAGGGCTAGTGACCGGCCTCATCCCAGCTACGGCCCGTGCCTATCTGGACATCCAGAGGTACAGAAAGCTGCACAACATTAGCCATTTTGTCTTCTACAAGCGTCTTCAGTATGGCAAGTTCGCCCTTTGCCACTTCAAATACCAGCTCATCGTGCACCTGGAGTAGCATTCGTGACTTGAGGCCTTTTGATCTCATCTCCAGAGCAATAGCATTCATGGCCAGTTTCATGATGTCAGCTGCGGTTCCTTGAATAGGGGCATTCAAAGCTGCCCTTCGAGCATTTTCTCGAACCTGGAAGATCTTGCTATTGAGGTCATCAAAGGGCCTTATGCGGCCGTGAAAAGTCCTGGTGTAGCCGACGGCTTTAGCATCTTCAACCACCTTGGCTAAGTATCGGCGCACTCCCCCAAAGCGCTCGAAGTAATCCTTCATTAGCTGTTTGGCGTCAGCATTCGAAAGCCCTAGCTGCTTTGCAAGGCCGTACTCGCTCAATCCATAAACTAGCCCATAGCTCATAGCTTTCACCTGTGATCTCATGTCTGCAGTCACATTCTCCGGTTCAACACCAAATATTCTGGAGCCGACAAACCTATGTAAGTCTTCACCTTTGATAAAGGCCTCAATGAGGCCTGGGTCCTCTGATAGATGAGCCATGATTCGCATTTCAATCTGCGAATAGTCAGCAGTTAGCAGAGTTTCAAAACCTTCTGAAATGATGAAAGAGTCTCTGATCTGGGCACCCCGAGGGTTTCTGATCGGGATGTTCTGAAGGTTTGGATTTTCCGAGCTCAACCGGCCGGTGGAAGTACCGGTCTGAACATAAGTGGTATGAATCTTTGAATCTTCTTCAACTGCCTTAAGTAAGGTCTCCACCATCTGCTTCAATTTCGTTGAATCACGGTGAGCAAGGAGCTTCTCTAGAAACGGGTGTCCATTCAGTTCAAATAACTCGGTGAGTGCTGCTGCATTTGTCGAAAAACCCGTCTTGAGGGACTTGGTCCCAGTCATCCCGAGCTCATCGAACAAAACTGTTTGTAGCTGCTTTGGAGATGCAAGGTTGATTTCTTTGCCGATGATTTTGTAGGCATCCTTTGCGATAACAGCGACCTCTGCCGACAAAGCTTCGAAAAGAGCGGACAGTTTCTTGACGTCAATTGTGATGCCACGCGATTCCATGTCGGAAAGTGTCATCGAGCTTGGAAGCTCAATCCCCTCATAGATCTTGAGCTGACCTTGTTTCTCAACTTTGGCGCGCATTGGAGGAACTAAACAAATCGCCAACCAAGCATCGAGACTTGGATCAGCAGCAGCTTCAGGGATAAGTTGATTTGGGTCTGAGCGCTCAATAGCAAGACCGAGTTGCTCTAGGGCTATGTCGTCCACGAAGAAATTTCGGCGGACTGGATTCAATAGGTAAGCAAGCAGAAGTACATCATCGACCACGCCGCCGATTTCAAAACCAGACTCAAGCAAAATTCTTCGGGTTCCCTTGAGATCAAATAGTGCTTTAGGCGATGCACTAGCAATCCAATCAATCAAAGCCGGATCAGCACTACCCGAAAGAGTGAGTCTTTCCGTGAGGCTTGCGAACCCCATGAGTAGATTTTCTCCTTGGCTCTCAAGTTCAAATCCGACTGTGGATTGCTTCTTAATCCAATCGAGCACTTCTTTTGAAGTGGCGCTGCGACTCTCAGGTACCTCGATAGTGTCGAAAATTTTCGGCTCCTCAGGTTCTTCAACAGGTAGAGCCGATTCTGGAGCGGACCCTAAACCATTTGTTTGCGATCCGTTCTGGCCCCTAAGCCTTAGAACTCTTTCGGTGAGGGTTTTGAAGTGCATTTTTGTGAAAGCTGCTCGAACCTTGTTCTCGTCGACCGAAGTCAAGCGGAGCGATTCAAAATCAAGCCCAAGATCGAGATCTCGAACTAAATGGTTTAGACGTCGATTCCGAACAGCGAGCTCACTATTCTCACGGAGCGATTCGCCTACCTTTCCAGGAATCTCATCTGCTTTGGCAAGCACGGTCTTAAGATCTCCATAAGCCTGCAGCCACTTTGCTGCGGTCTTTGGTCCAACACCTGGAATACCTGGCAGGTTATCGCTGGTCTCACCAACCAGCGCTGCTAAATCTGGATACTGCTTGGCGTGAATTCCGTAACGTTCAACAACTGCCTCATCGTTCATGCGGGCTAGGTTCATTACGCCTTTGATTGGATAAAGAATTGTCGTGTTCTCACCGATTAATTGAAAAGTATCCCTATCACCTGAGACAACTAGTACCCGATACCCAGCTGCAGCGGCTTGATCGGCAAGGGAAGCAAGGATGTCATCGGCTTCGTAATCTTTTTTTGTAAGGGTTGTGATGTTCATGGCCTTCATTGCTTCTTCAAGAAGCTCAGTTTGACCGTAGAACTCTTCTGGGGTCTCTCCTCGATTTCCTTTGTATTCGGGGTACTCAATTGCCCTAAATGAGGGCCCAGAAATGTCAAAAGCAACCGCTAGGTGACTTGGCTTCTCTCCTTCAAGGAGATTCAGAAGCATCGAGATAAAGCCATGCACCGCATTTGTATACTGCCCATCTGGAGTTCGAAAGTTTGATGGGTTAAGTGCATAGAAAGCCCGGAAGGCCAAAGAATGACCATCAATTAGCAGAAGGGTAGGCTTACTCATGAGAGCTAGCCTACTTTGCCTGTTGTTTAGTTCCTTTGAAAGGCTGGAAACAAATGTCAGAACCAATT
>WLFS01000019.1 GCA_009703635.1 Actinomycetota bacterium | reverse complement strand
CTCAACGCTCATGCGGAGTTTTTCAACATTCGCAGTGATACCAGATACGCAGGCATCGGCAAGAACGTAGCAACCCTGGCGAAGCTGAGTGATGCTCATCATTAGCGCGCGGCACATAATCGGCTCGAAGGCATTCAACTGCAACTGACCAGCTTCTGCCGCCATGGTTACAGTCACGTCATTACCAATTACTGCAAAGGCAATTTGATTCACCACCTCAGGGATAACCGGGTTTACCTTGCCGGGCATTATCGAAGAGCCAGCTTGCCTTGGAGGCAAGTTGATCTCATCAAGGCCAGCTCTTGGTCCACTGGAAAGCAAGCGAAGATCGTTTGAAGTTTTTGAAAGCTTCACCGCAATTCGCTTAAGAACACCAGAGACCATCACAAACACTCCGGCATCTTGTGTTGCCTCAACCATGTCTTCGGCGACCATGAAGTCAAATCCTGAGAGCTTGGAAAGAATCAAGCAGGCTTTCTGGGCATATCCAACCGGAGCGTTGAGCCCGGTACCAATTGCTGTTCCACCGAGATTGATTTCCCTTAGCAGTGGAACAGTTTCCTGAAGTCTTTGGATATCCTCCATGGTCATTCGAGAGAAAGTGGCGAACTCTTGACCAAGGGTCATTGGAACAGCGTCTTGCATTTGAGTGCGGCCCATTTTGATGACGTCTTTGAACTCATCGGCTTTACCCTGGAAGGCGGCCTGAAGATGGGCCATTGCCTTTAGTAGCTCATTGATTTCCAGAATTAGGGCAAGTTTTAGCGCGGTTGGATAAACGTCATTGGTGGACTGTGATTTGTTCACGTCATTCAGCGGGTGAACGATGTCGTAGTCACCTTTTGAACCACCCAAGATCTCGATTGCTCGGTTGGCGATGACCTCATTGGCGTTCATGTTGGTGGATGTGCCGGCACCGCCCTGAATCGCGTCCACCACAAATTCAGTATCAAATTTACCATCGGCAACTTCTTGGCAGGCCTTGGAAATAGCTTCGTTGATCTCGGCGGATAGTTCACCGAGTTCAAAGTTTGCCTGGGCGGCTGCCTGCTTGACGATTGCCAAGGCTCTAATTAGCGATCGGTAGTGACCAATTGGAACGCCCGAGATTGGGAAGTTATCTACTGCTCTTGCGGTGTGAACACCCCAGTAAGCGTTAATTGGAACTTGATAATCACCGAGCAAATCATGCTCAAGCCTCGTTGCTGACATGTGTTAAGTCTGCCACGAAACCTACTGGGTAAGTGACGCTCCGCAGATATAGAACCTTGTCACTACGCGATCTATAGCTCCTTGTGCTGTGTAGGTGACCGAAAGACCGTTTTCACTATCAGCTCTTGCAAAGACAGCAAATGCAAGACGTGAGCCATCTGATGCATTTACTATTCCGCTCAAGCCATAAAGACCTGGAATGTATCCGGTTTTTGCAATTACGTTTCCTCGAGCAATGGCCGATTTTCCTTGGAATCTATATCTCAAAGTTCCAGTTTCTCCAGCGATTGGCATCCACTCCGTCAAAACCCCAAGTCCGTTTTCTGCATTGGCAACTTTCACCATTAGTTCGGCTAGCAGTTTGGAATGCACCCTGTTCTCATCTGATAATCCAGAAGCGTCTCTAATCACAAGAGGTTTGGGCTTCAACCCAAGCTCTCGAAGAGAGAGCTTGATAACTTTGTTTGCTCCTGCCATGCTGCCCTCAAGACCTGCTGCCTTAGCTGCGTGCCGAGCGATGAACTCGGCGGCAGTGTTGTCGGAATGGGTAAGCATGTGCCCGAGCCAGCTTTGCCTCATGTCCTGAGACTGGACTTCACTAATCACGTAAGCGTCAGTCGGGGTTTTTCCAACCACTAACTCAGCATTGACAGCGCGCTCTCCCAGTGATGCACGCAAGGCCTCTCCTGCGGTTAGCACAGGATCCTTGCCTCTGCGGAAACTGTATGAGGAAATCAAGCGGTTGGGTTGAACTCGGTCGCCATCGGCCTGAATGGAAGTGATGTTTGAAACGTATCCAAGCGTTCTATATTTTGCCGGCCAATCTGGATTCCACTTTTCGCCGCTAAAGAAACTGTCGTCCAGGATGATCTTTGTTATTGGAACATCGACTGGAAACTTTTCCAGAGCCTCCTTGGCAAGGTTTCTTATCCTTGGCGGCTTGGAGTAAACACTTGATTCGCCAGGACCCAAACGAGAAAGAGTAAAGTCCCCGCCACCTTTTAGAACAAGTGTTGATGGCTCGCTTGGGGTTGCAAGCACTTGAGTTACAGCCCTGTACTCAAGCGGAAGCTTCTGCAGTGCTGCAACAGCAGTCAAAGTCTTGATAACCGATGCCGAAGGGGTTAGCTCTTTACCTAAAACATCGACCAAGACTTGACCGGTATCAACGTTGATTACATAGGCATGAAATTTTCCTAGAGTTTTTTGCTCCATTGCCTTATTGGCGGTGCAGGGCGCCGCTTCAGTTGAAGTATCAACAGCTGAATCGTCAGGATTTGCGTAGCTGATTGGGGCAAAGCTTGCACTTAGTGCCACCGCCAAAACAACAGCTAATGTCTTCCCCATAGTTTTGTGCATTAGCCAAGGCTAAGCGAGGGCGCTTGATTCGTTAGGTTCCCACTCTAAACGGCAGGAAATTCTCAGGGAAGAGTAAGTGGTACTACCAACCCATGCGGCAGAATTCTTCTACCTGAGAAGTTCTTCCAGAGACGATCATCACATCACCGGTATGCAATACCGTCTCGGGAAATGATGGAAGGTAGCTTGCCCCTTCCTTACGAGTAGCAACCACCGTAACTCCGTGATTGGAGCGGAATTTCATATCCGACAGTGTTTTGCCATCAAAGCTTTCTGGCACTTCGGTCTTAGCCATCACGAAATCCTCATCGAGTTGGATGTAATCCAATGACTCACCGCTAACCATGTGAGCTACTCGCTTACCCATGTCCATCTCCGGGAAGATAACGTGGTGAACGCCAAGCTGCTGAAGAATTCGTCCATGAGAAACACTTGTGGCTTTAGCCCAGACTTCTGGGACTCCTAGCTGAAGCAATAGTGAGGCAGTAAGAATTGATGCTTCTAGGTCGGACCCAATAGCAACTACTGCAGAGTCAAAATCAGGAATGCCAAGCTCACGAAGAGCTGCCTCGTCAGTCGAGTTAGCCTGCACAACTTGAGTCAGTGCCTCAGCGTTGGCCTGAACTAATTTTTCGTCTGAGTCGATTCCAAGCACCTCGCGGCCAGTCTTGACTAGTTCCAGTGCAAGTGCGGTTCCAAATCGACCGAGACCGATGACGGCAATTGTTGAAGCGCCGTGCTTTTCTTTACCGATTGTTTTTAGGCGATTAGCCAATTTTTGCTCCTATCGAGAACTTGATTATTCTAGCCAATGAGTGGCCTCTCCTTTGGATACTCAAAGTGCCGCTTGGTTCGGCGAAGAGCCAATGATGTAGCCACAATAATCGGGCCCAATCTTCCAAAAAGCATCAAGAGGGCTAAGAGGAACTTGGCATGTTCAGGAAGATCTCCCGTGATGCCTGTTGAAAGACCGACGGTTCCAACAGCAGACACGACTTCAAAGAATATTTGGTCGAGAGAAAATTCCGTTGACGCTCTCATGATTAGAAGCGCTCCAATTGTGACAACCGCATAAAGCGAGACGATCGTGAGGGCTTGTCTTTGCATGGAACGAGGTAATCTCCGGTTACCGATATTCACTGCTGTATCGCCGCGTATTTCTGTGTACACGATGAAGATTAGAACGACAAATGTTCCAAGTTTGATTCCACCAGCAGTAGAAGCGCTGGCTCCACCGATGAACATCAGCAGACTGGTCACCAACCAAGAAGTCGGTTCCATTTGAGAAACATCGAGCGAATTAAATCCAGCTGTTCTTGGCATCACGGAAGCAAAAATACTATCCATAACTTTCTGAATCGGGGTTAGCGGACCAAATGTATTCGGATTGTTCCACTCCAGTGCGGCGATCGCCCCGGTGCCTAGAATCAATAAAGCAAAGCTGGCCCAAAGCACAATACGTGAGTTAAGTGACCACTGCTTGGGCATCGAATAGCTAGGTGTCAACTTTAAGATTCCAGCAATCTTCAGCCCAAGGCGGTCTCTAATTTCACCAATGGTCGGAAAGCCCAAGCTGGCCAAAAACACAGTTGTAAATACAGGGATGAGTATCCAACCATCGCGAGCAAACTGGATCATGCTGTCGCTGTAAAGAGCGAAACCTGCGTTGTTGAACGCTGAGATCGCGTGGAAGACTCCGTGAGCCATCGCCTTATTCAAATCATATGAGTATTCAGTGGCGAATCGCCATGTAAGGATTACGGCCAGAATCCCCTGGAAGAAGAGCATTATCTTCAAAACGTTGAGCAACAATTCTTTGACATTCGGGGCGCTAGAGCCTGCTTCAGAGGTTGCATTTAGTCTGGTGCGAAGAGATACACGACCGTCAAGCAGAATTGCCACGAGCGATGCAAAGCCCACGATTCCAAATCCACCGACTTGAATCAGTAGTCCAATCACCATGTGCCCGAATAGGTTCCAATGGGTTTCTACATCTAGCGTGCTCAACCCGGTAACGGTTGTAGCTGAAGTAGCAGTAAATAGCGCATCCAGAAATGGAGTCGATTTACCACTCTGGGTGGCAATCGGAAGACTTAGAAGTAGGGTGCCCGAGAGAATGATTGCGGTAAATGCAATTGCAATCAGCTGAGAAGGATGTAAGCCCTTGCGGCCAAACATTTAGATTCCTTTCGAGAACTTCCCTAGCCTACTCTCACGCATTCGAACAAAGCCAGCAATAACCCGCAAATAGCTTGAAAAATGCCTTTTCAGGCTTTAGGACAGTACGCCAATTCGCCTAAGTCTGGCAATGGATCCGTCCTCAATTGGGGACTCAGGTCCAATTGCCAATCTCATGAACTTCAAAACAAAGCGAGTAACTGGCTGGATGATCCAGCGCGGCTTCGCACGAAGACCAAGCAGTTGCCTAAATTCTGGCCTGAGAGAAACAACAGCAGCGTCAAACAACAATCCGTAGATTGGCTTGGAAGTAACTGGAAGTGGCGGGTTCTTGATAAAGGCAACTACTTTTTCGGTATCCGGAGTTGAAACCAAAAGACCGGCTTGGTAAAGATTTGTAATTTCTCTATCTAGTTCGAGCAAGTTCATGGGACACTTTGCTAACCCGAGCGGAGCAACCGAAACACTCCACTGAGCGATGTAGTTATCCGCTCCGGTAGCAGCGGTACCTTTGGGAATTTCCCGGCTGGAATACATCTGGTGAGACACCAGAAATGACTCCATAAAAGCGATGTGGACCCACAACAGCAAGTCTTTATCGGCGGCCTTGTATGAAACCGTCTCGCCGGTTCCTTTCTTGTACTCGCCTTTTACGTGCTCGTGCAAACGATTCACACGGGAGGCCTCATTGGCTACAGCAGTCTTCGAGCCAAAGGTTGTGACCGTGAGCCAGCGAATAGTTCCAGCAAGTCTTCCCAGTGGATCAGATTCATACCTTGAATGGTTTTTTACTCCAGTAAGGGAGCCTGGGTGAAGGGCCTGCATCAACAATGCTCTTATGCCACCAACTAGAGTTCCAAAGTCAGCGTGTACTACCCATGGTGCATCGCTGGGTACGAAATACCCAGCTTCTTCACCTTCTGCAACAACTCCAAGCCAGGGTGGTATTCCGCCTGGATCTCCGGAGAGTAGCTTTCGAAAGCGCAGGGATAGGTATTCCTGCACTGCATTGTTTTGCTTGTTCGACAAACTAAAAATCTCTCCTCTCAATTAGTCAAACACACATTTCAGCTTTCCAAATCCAAGCTGATTGTGCTCAAGAAAAAAGCCGGCGGTTTCCCGCCGGCTTCAAACTTTGATTACTTAGAGCAGATTCGGAATCTTCTGCTCCTCCGAAACGTTGGCTCTTCTGAACCAGAAAGTCACAAGCGTCGAGAGAATAACAATAAACAGCGAGTACAGAGCTGGGATCAAAAGGATTTGATCTAGACCCGGGCTGTCTGCATAAACGGAGACGATAACCGCGATCGCTAGTGGACCGTTTTGGATACCGGTTTCAAGTGAGATTGTTCTAGCGTTCATCGGGTGCAACTTGATTGCCTTAGCGATGTAGTAGGCAACAGTCATTCCCATGGCTCCGAGTCCAATGGCAACCACGTAGGTTGGCCACTGGGTAGTTACAAGTAGCTGCCAGTTTCTTGGAACCCAAATTGCAATTAGGAACGGAATGAACAAAAGTCCAAACACTCCACCGATTAGCTCAAGTACTGATCCAGCGTTGGCACTTAGGCGACGAACGAGCATGCCCAATGCCACCGGAACAATCAGACCAAAGATAACGGTCACTAGCTCACCAACTGGAATATCGAGAGATTCATCAAGGCCAACTAGGCGAGAGTAAAACACCAACATCAGAGGTGTCATTACAAACGCCCAAAGGGTTGAGTTCACCGTCATGGTCACACTCAATGCAAGGTTTCCCTTGGAGAAGTAAGTAAAGAGGTTAGAGGTTGTACCTGCTGGCACCGCTCCCATAATCAGCGCACCAAGGGCGATGAATGCAACCCCCGGTGGCGGATCAAACTGGAACAGTACGAAGGTGACAAGAATAAAGGAGGTCAGTGGCATGACACCAAACTGGGTGAGCCAACCGATAATCAGACCCCATGGACGCTTTAGAGCAAGACCGAAATCCTTTGGAGTAAGGCCGGCACCAAGACCGAACATGATGATCAAGATGAAGATCCGAAGCAGAGTCTGTTCGAACTCGTTTACCACGGTAGCTTCGTTGGCTACTTCCTCAGCGAGAATCATTATTGACTTCATGGTTATGCCCCCTTCTTATTTGAACCGGCAACCACGTCATCGCGAAGCACGCGACGCAGAATCTTTCCTATTGGGCTCTTTGGTAGCTCATCCACAAAGGTGACGCCCTGAGGAATCTTGTAAGCCGCTAGGTTCTCCCGGCAGTGAGCGATGATCTTTTCAGCACTCGGTGCTGGAACAGTTGCCACAACGTACGCCTGAACCTTCTCACCGGATTTCTCATCTGGAACTCCGATGACACCTACTTCTAGAACACCAGGAACGGCAGCGATCTGCTCTTCAACTTCGTTTGGATAAACGTTGAAACCGCTGACCAGAATCATGTCCTTCTTGCGGTCAACAATCTTGAAGTAGCCATCGGCGTCCATCTGAGCGATGTCACCGGTGTAGAACCAGCCATCTTTGATGGATGCAGCGGTTTCTTCTGGACGCTGCCAGTAACCAAGCATGATCTGAGGGCCACGAGCGACGATTTCTCCTGGTTCGCCAGCAGCAACTTCCTTGCCTTTTTCATCCACACACTTAACTTCAGTGGAAGGAACCGGGATACCAATTGAACCGTCTTTGGAAAGACCGGTTAGCGGATTGAAGGTAAGTACTGGTGAAGTTTCTGTCAAACCGTAGCCTTCGACAAGTGGGGTGCCGGTTAGCTCGCGCCAGCGTTCTGAAACTGAAGCCTGTAGCGCCATTCCTCCGGCAGCCGAAGCACGCAGGTGCTTCGGTGGTGCGTCCTGGAACCAACGCTCATTTAGCAGTGCGTTGAACAAGGTGTTAACACCGGTGAGCCAAGTGATCTTGTAGTTATCAAAGGCACGCTGCAGGTTGCTTGGCGGACGAGGAGAAGGAACGATGATGTTTCTTGCTCCGATGTGGAAAAAGGCAATCAGGTTAATAGTGAAGGCAAAGATGTGGTACATCGGCAGTGCAGTTAGCACTACTTCTTTACCCTTTCTCATACCCGTTCCACAGTGTGAAATCATCTGCAGGGTATTGGTCACTAGGTTGCCGTGAGAGAGCATCGCACCCTTTGAAACACCGGTCGTTCCACCCGTGTATTGGAGTGCTGCAACCGAATCAGATGAAATTCCATTCAAGTAAGAATTTGCAGCTGATTCGTTTCTGGCCTTCTTCCCGG
>WLFS01000018.1 GCA_009703635.1 Actinomycetota bacterium | reverse complement strand
TTTACTCGGTCCTTATCTGGGTCATTTTGGCCTGTATTTTGGCCACGTCAACTATCTCTGGCTCGTTGCTAGAAAAGCAGCAAACTTAGGGCTTTTCGAGCAGCCACCACGTCAGGGTTGTCGTTTCCCGCGACCAGGAACATCTCAACTAAGCGAAGCCTGATTGGCTCACGCGCGTCCTTAGCCGTTTTTTCGAAGAGAGCCAACAAAAGATTGAACCCCGCGGCCGAATTGCCAGTTGCTATCAGAGCATCTGCTTTTTCAAGGATTGACTCATCAGTTGTTGCATCAGAATCGATGATCACTGAGAGATCTTTACCCTCGAGACGAAGTAGTAATTTCACCTGAGCAAGCCCAGCATCGGCTAGGGCATCGTTCGGATTTTCCAAAAGTGCTTTCTCGTAGAGAACTAGCGCGCCTTTGTAATCTCCAGAATCAATGGCTGCGTAGGCTGCGCTAAGTGTTGGGCTAAGTTCTGGTTCTTTTTCAATCTCTTTGACAACGGCTTTTCCGGTAAGTCCGTTTTCTTTAGCTACTTGTAGAACTTTTGTAATTACCAACTGGATTTGCTCCATGGGTTGATTGCCGACAAACAACGGTGCTGGCTGACCCTTCAACAAGCCGTAAGCGCTCGGGATTTGGTTGAGCTCAAATGCCTGCACTAATTCAGGAGAGGCAGCCGCATCGACAACCAGGGCAATCATGGCACCGGCTGTTTTTTGAACCAACGCGGTCACGGATTTTTCAAGAGCTTCTGAGGCTGGATCGGAGGCTTGAACAAAAAGCATCAAAATTGGAATCTTTTCCGACAAAGGCAGGTAGTCCCTAATTGATGCTGCGTCCACTCGCATTACTAGAGCTGGAACGTTAATTACTTCAGAATTTGCTTTAGGGCTGCCAAATTCAATCGTCATCTAAAGACCTCGAATACTCAGCAGTGACTGAGTGGCACCCAGCAATGTAATCTTGCCCTCTGCGGTAGCAGCAGGAACGAAGAACAGCAGCATGCCTGCGTACTGAGTCCTAACCCCCTTGGCACTTCCTTCGGCTCCAAGTAACAGCTTTTCATTTCCTGAAACAGTTACTGCAGCGTTTTCGCGGGTAGGACGAATTAGGTAATTGTCGGTCATCATTACAGCAACCAAAGCGCCCGAGTCAGATGTCGAAAGCGAAATGATGTTCTCGTTTCCGAGTTCGTGCGTGAAGGTAATCTCAGCCCTGCGCAGCTTCTCGATTTGGTCCTTCTGGCTGGTTGAGATCTGGTTGTAGTACTCGTCCTCGGCCAGATCGAAAAGGGTATAAAACAGGCTAGTTGGGCCATTATCGATAACGTCTCCGAAGGCTGTTGGTAGCTGATTGGGTGAGATTTTCAAGAACAGCGAGTCTGTAGCTACCGGAATGGCGCCAATCTCAGGCGCTGCAACCGCTGGAATTTCAGATCCCGGTAGCAGCGGAATGTTGTACCAGAGCTTGTAGCTTTCACGCGGTGATGCCTGCTGCAAAACCAGCAGCTGAGGAAGTTCCCCTGAGCCATCACCCTCGGTGACGATCATGAACGATCTTGGCCAGCTTGTTGTGCTGGCGGGTAGGGTAATCGAAATTGCCGATCCTGAAATTGGAGGCAGCGGCTGGATCTCTGGAGATTTGGTCATCAGCAGGTAGTGCGCTTGTCTAAACAGTAGAGCGGGTCCTGCAACTCTTGGCTCGAGCAAGCTCGAATCTCCCGACTCATCAGCTAAGGCCACTACCTCTTGGAGTTGTCGAAGAATATTCCTAACCTGCGTGATGTTTACAACTGGAGGAATTGTCTCAACTGCTGCCTCGGTTTCAGATGCACTAGGAGTTGGGGTAACAACTGGAGCCGTGGTTACAGAACATCCAGACAGAGCGAATGTCAAAGCAATACCAATTGGCACTAGTGCGATCTTTGACCGAGCGGCTCTTCTTCCGCGTTTGGGAACTTCAAAGTTTGACTTCCTTGGTCGATATTTAGGTCCCTGAGGAGCCTTTGGTAGCTTTCGTCTTGGACCTCGATTGATCAGCGTCTTTCGAAGTGCCAACAAGTTCAACAAAATTGCTGCCATCAAGAAGCCAAAACCAACACCGAGAAAAACATCTGAAACAACCGTAGAGTTTTCAATCGGCCAGGCCACCCGGACTCTAGTTGGGGCTGGCTCAAAGCCATCACTTGCAACTATCACTGCGTTGTTGCCACCAGCTGGAATTGCCAGTTCAGCAAATCCTTCTCCGAGGCTCTGGTTTATCCAAAGGTCAGAACCACTAGGGCTTGCTAGCTCTGTGGTGCCTGCCACGTCGCGCACTCCTATGGCTGTTCCATCGTCGGAGGTGACCGCTTCAGAGTGCAAAGATTGGCCAACCCATGCCAGCACATCAGCTTCTTGACCGTAGGCGACAAAAACTTCGCCGTCGCCGATGCCGCCAACAACTGGATCGCCGGGCATTAAAGCTAGCTCCTCGGCTGGAATCACCAGGTAGGGCTCATTGCCTGAAACCGAGAGGTTTACCGAAAAACTGTCGGGTGGAGCCCAGATTGTTCGTTGGGCCAAACCGAGCAAAAGTAGGGAAATAGCGAGGATAAACAGCAGTGCTGCCAGCAAAAAGCGCATGATTATCCATTCCAGCTAAACTTGGGTATCTGGCCTAAGGGCCAAAGCCCATTCTACCGAAACCGTGCTGGAGGCCCGATTTGTCAGGCGATGCGACCTCGTTCCCAACTGCGATGCGCGGCTACTCAAAATCAGCCGTCGACGACGCATTTTTGGACCTCAATCGTGACGTACTGCGTCTATCGACCCAGAATGCCCAACTAGCCGATGAGCTCAGGCAAGCCAAAGCCCAAATCGAGGAACTGAGCGCAAAGTTAGAAGAGGTACAGTCACCTACCTATGCCGGACTCGGAAATCAAGCTGCCATCATTCTCGCCTCTGCCGAAGATCAGGCAACAAGATTGCTGGCTCATGCGGAAAGTGAAAAAAGCCGCGTTCTTGGAAGCATCAACGAAGAAGTTGAATCCAAAAAGAACGAAGCAAAGGATTACTACGAATCTCTGGTGGCCGAGGCTGATCGAAGGGTTGAGCGCGTAATCAACTCCGCCAAGGGCGAGGCTAATGAAATTCTCGACAAAGCCCAAAGCGAAGGCAAACGTCTTATTGAAGAGGCGACCAGAGAATCTGGCTCGATTCGAGGCGCAATTGCCACCGAAGTTGCAAAGCTTCGAGCAGACACCAAGCGCCAAACCGAAAACCTGAAGGCCATGGTTGAGCGCAACTTGGCAGAAAAGAAGCTAATGCTTCAAAAGGAAATGATTCGAGAAATTGATACTGAAAAAGCGGCCTTGATCATCGGTGACCAAGCTCGAATCGATCTAGAGCTGGAACTTACCGCTCGAAGATCTGAAGCTGAAGCAGACTATCTGCGTAGACACCAGGAAGCCGTTCACCAGACTCAGAAGTACCTTGATGATGCTAAAGCTCAACTACAGGCAGCCATCACAAGAACTAATGCTGCGCAACTCGAAGCCGAGACGATTGAGTCGGCTGCGCGCTCAATAAACAAAGCGACCACCGATGCCGCCAGAAACCAAGCCGAACAAATGATTGCGCTGGCCGAAGCTGAGTCGCGTCAGATTGTTGCGGATGCCAAAAATCGTGCCGCCAGAGAGCTTGATGATGCTAACTCAAAGCTTGCCAAGTTAGAGATCGAAAGACGAACCGTAGGTTCATACCTTGAGCACCTAGAAAAAGTTGTTGAGGCATCAAGAAAATCACTGGAATAGAAAAGGCCGGTTTCTAAATGCCAGCTCAAGACCTCAAGGTTTCAAATCCATTCCTAATTGGACTATTTGGTGGCCTCGGCGTACTAACCGCACTGCTTTTAGGGGGCGCTGTAGCCACACTGGCCAACGTCATCACCTACATTTTTGCTGCCATCTTCTTGGCCCTTGGTCTGGACCCGTTGGTATCAGCCCTGGAGAGATTGAATTTCCCCAGACCACTAGCCGTCCTAACTGTGATTGTGGGGCTTTTGGGGCTGCTGGGGGTTTTGATCTGGACACTGGTTCCAAGCTTGATTACCCAGAGCACTCGCTTCCTCGAAACCGCTCCCCAGCTGCTTCAAGACATCACCCAAGTGCCTTTTGTTATAAGACTGGATGACCAGCTCGGCGGAGCAATTGGTTCAGCACTTTCCAACGCCGGCACTTTCCTTGCCGACTCTGCCAACTGGCCGACCATGGTCGGAGGTGTTGTTCAGGTGGGAATCAACTTGTTCAACGGAGTCTTTGGCTTCATCATCGTAGTTGTTTTGACCGTGTTCTTCCTAGCTTCACTTGATGGTTTGAAGGCCTCACTGTCCAAGCTTGTTCCAAAAAGTAAGCGCAAGCGCTACAACCAGATTTCAGACCAGGTTGCCAATTCAGTAGGACGCTATGTGATTGGTCAAGTCTCAGTTGCTGGACTCAATGCCTTTTTGGGTTTTATCGTAATGACGCTACTGGGGCTTCAGTTTGCTCTAGTGCTGGCATTTGTTGTTTTCATTCTTGCAATCATTCCGCTGGTTGGTTCAGTCACTGGTGCTGCATTGGTGGTTCTAGTCGCTCTGGCTGTGAATCCCACATCAGCAATTGTTCTTGCGGTTTACTACCTTATCTACCTGCAGCTTGAAGCGTATTTGATAAGCCCAAGGGTCATGAAAGTTGCAGTTTCGGTTCCAGCGCCGATTGTTGTTATTGCCGCCTTGTCCGGAGGAGCGCTGCTAGGAGTGCTTGGGGCACTGGTAGCGATACCGTTTGCCGCCTCAATTATCTTTATCGTGCGAGAGATATTTATCCCTCGTCAAAACAAGCGCTAGAAACTATCCGGTAACGGATACTTGGCCGGATTTACCGCCCGCACAATTTCGTTCAAAACTCTTTTGGTTGCAGGCTCGCCCACCCATAGATGCTTAGCGCCATCAACTGGAATCACTTCAGCTTCGGGTAAAACAGCAAATCGTTCGAGGGCTGCAGCAGGAGCCAAGTATTCATCGTGCTCGGGAACTAAAGCGACCAACTTCTTGCCACTACCTACCCACTTCACCAAATCCTGTTCACCAGCTCTTCGAAGCGGAGGCGAGAGCAAGATGGCGCCCTCAATGTCTTTATCAAAGCCATACTTGATTGCCAGTTCAGTACCAAATGACCAGCCAACTAGCCAAATTGGTCCAAGGCCTCGTGATTTGAGAAATTCCAGGGCGGCTTCGAGATCGCGCTTCTCATCGATACCTTCTCCGAAACTGCCCTCACTGGTGCCCTGCGGGCTGGTAGTTCCTCGGGTGTTGAATCTCAGCACTGCAAGATCAGCAAGAGCCGGCAGACGATTAGCAGCTTTTCGCAGAATGTGAGAGTCCATGAATCCGCCACCGGTTGGCAGCGGATGCAAAGTCAACAGCACCGCTTTGGCCTTGCTGTGAACTGGGGTAGCAAGTTCGGCTACCAGTTTTAGATTGTCAGAGGTAATCAGGGTAAGTGGTTCCCGATTTGAGGGAAGTTCGGTGGAGGAGGTGATTTCAATCAAAGCAGCGGGCCCTGAAAAGTCTTCCAGCAGGCGTTGTGAAAATGTCTTCTGGTGTCAACGCCTCGAACTGAGTCCCAGGCAACCGTATGACTTTGCCCCTTGGAAATTCCAAGGTGGCAGTTTGGGCAAACCCAACTCTTGTCATCTTCTGCTTTAGCACCGGTTGTAGTTTGCACAGAGTACTCAACGCCGCGCTTTAACTCGGTGCGCTTTACTCCGATGCGGACTCTTTCTAAATCAAGGGGCTGAAATTCGGCGCCCCACTTGGAACCGCGGTTGCGACGAGATTTCATTAGTACCAGTTGTGCTCTTCAGAATGCGCCCAAGCGCCGCAAGGGTTTTTGTATCGAGCAGCGATGTATTTCACACCCCAGCGAATCTGAGTCTGTGGATTAGTCATCCAGTCCGCTCCCTCAGTTGCCATCTTAGATCCAGGCAGGGACTGAGGAATTCCATAAGCACCACTCGAAGAATTCTTGGCGAGGTGTCGCCAGTTGGATTCTCTGTTCCATAGATTTACAAGACATGAGAACTGATCCATGCCCCAGTCACGCTTAGCGATGTATTCGAGCGCATAGGCCTGGGATGAACCGGGTGCCGGCATGGGAGCGGCCAAAATGAAGTAGCTCTTGGCGGCGGATCCAGAAATCATCCGGTATCCCCCGCGCTCAAAGCTAACGGTGTATTCGTCATCAAAAACAAAACTTTGATTCTTTTCATCGTCTGGGTCATAAACCTGAATTGTGGAAGCACTTGCAAGATTGCCCGAATAAGGATCCACAACGTAAACCAAGGTCAAGCTGACAACAAAAATGAAACCCAAAACTGGAAGTGATTTGGCCTTGGTCACTCTTGGAAGATGGGGTCTGGCTAGTCCGCGCTTGGCTAGGGCTTCATCAAAGAAAAAGACTATTCGCTTGGCAAGGGTTGGTTTGATGGCTTCGTACTTGCCCATGACAAAATCCTTCCCAAATAAATGACCTGCGACCTTCAACTCTACCTTGAGTGTTGCGCAAGGGCTAGGTAAGGCTAGTTAGGAAGACCCTTCTTGGGGCAGGTGGCCAGTACTCGAGCCATGGCATCGTGCTCGGCCTGGGTCACCCAGAGCTGATACTTCACCTTCACGGCTATCTGTCTGGCCACAAATGAGCACCTGAAGCTTTTGTTCGACGGCAACCAGCTGGCAGCATCAGAGTCACTTTTTGAGTTATTAGCCGGACCCCAGACCGCTAGAAGATTCAGCGGGTCGTTATAGAGAGCGAAGCGTTGGTAGCCAGAAAGCTGCTGTGCGCCTTTTTGCCACGCATCGCTCAGTGAAACAACGTGATCAATTTGAACCTCTAGCGAGGTTCTAACTCCTCGCTGAAAAGCGATTACCTGGCCGGTGAAAGGGTCCTCGAGAATTCCATTTTCAATGATGCAGTAGGAATCGTATCGATAGTTGTACTGAACTAGATCTCGAGCAAGAATTCTGTTCCTCATGTCACAACCGTTGTAGTAATCCCAGTCGTCGGAGAACATTTCCCGCGAGTATCCCGTTTGCGGAGCGCGGCCCTTGATCGGCAGCTTGGCAAGAGCGCGAAGCGCTTCGCCCCTCTTGCTTTTAGGGATTGCTTCAGTACTCTCGGTTGGTTCAGGAGTTGGAGCTATGGATTCAGTGATGCTTGGCGTTGGTGACGGTGTAGGAGATGAGTCTCCCCCGGATCCAAAGAGTGCGACATAGATAAGAAAGAATATGGCGACGACGCCAAGACAGCCGTAGCTAGTCTGTGATTTCAAGCTGCAGCGCCTCAATGACTTTGTCTAGAAAGCTATCAACCTGGGGCATCGAATATCCCGATCGAGTTGCGGTGAATTGTGCTCGTCTTACTTGAGCTACTTTCACCTTTGCCCCACCATTGAAATGCGTGACCAATTGATCACATAGGTCATCGACCTTTTTTCTGTCATAACCCCTAGACAGCCAAGAAACTTTAGTGAAGCGCTTTGCCTTCTCGCGACTCAGCCTAGGAAATACGGCTTGCTGCAGCTCTTCAAATCTTTTTGCAAGCTCTGCCTCTCCAAATCGCTGCCTGAAGGCAATAACCTCCGCTCTAATGAAGTGATCTTCGAGATTGTCCAAGGCAGCATCAACCTGAGAAATTGAATAGCCTCCACGAACCAGATCAAGCCTGAGCCCCCGAAGATCTGATGCCCTAAGCAAAATCTGATCAGGTGATTCATACTGAGTCTTGGCTAGAGCAAGAAGTGCATCAACCTGCTCAGGGTTGTATCCCATGCCGGCCGCTTTGGAAAATCCCGGGGTCTCAACCAAAGAAAACCACCATCACCAAATAGCTCATCAGGGAAGCCGGGAGCATGGAATCTAGGCGATCCATCATTCCTCCGTGTCCAGGCAGAAGTTTTGACATGTCTTTGACTCCAAGATCGCGTTTTATAAGCGACTCGGCAAGATCTCCAAATACCGCTGCCAAAATGATTGCGGCAGCAAGGAT
>WLFS01000017.1 GCA_009703635.1 Actinomycetota bacterium | reverse complement strand
TAAAGATTGCTCTGATTAGAGGAGGTGCCGCGATGAACAAAACAATTGCGCCTTGAACAATTCCAAGAACGTCGGGGGAAATTCCCACAATCTGAATCGCTGACGAACCGGCCTTGAATGCCCCGAATAGCAAGCCAGCTAGCAGCACACCCGATGCAGAGGATCCTCCTAAGAGTGCAACGGTGATTGCGTCAAATCCAATACCTGCGTGGCTGGTTGGAGTGACACCTCCTGTTGAAGAAAGTGCTTGATTAGCTGCCGCAATTCCAACAAATGTGGCAGAAAGCCCGAGGGCAAGAATGTAAGTTCTTTCGACATTGATTCCGGCAGTCTTGGCAGCGGATGGATTAAACCCAACCGCTCTGAGCCTGAAACCAATTGTTGATCTTTCCATTAGCCACCAGTAAACAATCACAGCCACAATCGCAAGCACGAAGCCTAAGTTCAATGCGTAGCTGTCACCAAGCAGGTAAGGAAGACGGGCAGTTTCGAAAGCCGGGTCGGACTTTGTATATCCGCCTGCTGTAGCACCCTGCAACAGAGCGTTGTCGGCCAATAAGAAGTTGAAGAAGGAAACGATGATGTAGTTGAGCATGATGGTGGTGATAACTTCATTGGCTCCCGTTCGAGCCTTAAGGAATCCGACGAAGGCACCAACTAAGGCTGCTCCAACAATCGCAGCCACTATTGCGACCACGAAGTGAATCACCGGTGGAAGCTCGATACGGGTAGCCACAAAAGTTGCCCAGATAAGTCCAGAAACTAGTTGGCCCGTTCCACCGATGTTGAATAGCCCGACCCTAAAACCAAGTCCTATTCCAAGGCCAGCAGCAATGAGCGGTCCCCCTAATCGCAGTGTCTCGGTGAAAGGCCTTATAGCACCTTCGAAAGTTGCAGCGTTTGGGTTGTAAATAGAACCCTGAATCAAGGCACCGTAGCCAGCACCCACCACATCCCCAGCTGCTCTAAGGCTCGAAAGCGGATCTGCAAAGAAGTAACCGATGCTCTGGAGAAACTCTCTATTTGAGATGATCATGAAAAATGCCCCAACGGCAAAACCGAGAATTACAGAGACAACAGTCCTGGTCACTCCACCTGAAAGAATCTCTTTGAATGCTGCGTTCCAGTCAATCGGCTCTTTGTTTACAGACTTACTCATGCTGAAACTCCCGCCATCATCTGGCCAAGTTTTGCACGATCGGTTTTGTTATCCACGATGCCGACAATGCGACCGCGATACATAACCGCTATCCGATCAGCCAAAGAAATAACTTCATCTAGCTCGGTAGAAATAAGAAGCACAGCTTTCCCCGCGTTTCGCTCTTCAACCAGGCGCTCATGGATGAATTCGATGGAACCTACGTCGACACCACGAGTAGGCTGCGAGACAATTAGCAAATCAACTTCTCTAGATAGCTCTCTTGCCAGAACTACCTTCTGCTGATTTCCTCCAGATAGCTTTCCTGCTGGAGTTAACGCGGAGGTGGTTCGAACATCAAACTCTTTGACTCTTTCGTCAGCCAGTCGCGCTCTGGTCGCAAATGCAATCCCAAAGCCATTGGCGTAAGGCTTTGTGAAAGAACCGTTCAGCATCAGGTTCTCAGCGATAGAAAATTCAGAGATAAGACCGTTTTTCTGGCGGTCTTCAGGAACGTATCCGACACCTTTTTCAAGAATGCTTCTTACCGACTTACCCCGAACACTCGAGCCGGAAATTGAAATATCTCCCTCGTTGGAGTGGATAGCCCGAAGTCCCAGAATTGCTTCTGCAAGTTCGGTTTGGCCATTTCCTTGCACGCCGGCAATGGCAAGAATCTCTCCGGCTCTCACTTCAAAACTCACGTGATCCACCGCCCGCTGGTCTCGATCATCCAGAACCGACAGGTCTGTAACACTGAGCACGACTTTGCCCGGGTCGGCAATCTTTTTATCCACCGTCAAGCCAACAGCACGGCCAACCATCATGCTTGCGAGCTCAGCAGTTTCGGTGCTTGGCTTAGCTTCCCCAACTACTCGACCCTGGCGAATCACAGTGATCTTGTCCGCGACGGCCTTTACTTCACGAAGTTTGTGGGTGATGAAAACAATTGAGGTTCCGGACTTTGCCAACCCACGCATGATCTCCATCAGTTCATCAGTTTCCTGCGGAGTTAGAACAGCGGTTGGCTCATCAAGGACTAAAATCTTGGCGTCCCTGGCAAGTGATTTGATGATCTCCACTCGCTGCTGCACGCCAACTGGGAGATCTTCAACGAGTGCGTCTGGGTCAACATCAAATCCGAATCGATCAGAAATTTTGCGAACCAATGCTCTGGCGGCATCCAAGTCCAGCACGCCACCGCGCTTTGTTGGTTCGTGGCCTAGGGCAACATTCTCGGCAACAGTAAAGACCGGAATAAGCATGAAGTGTTGGTGGACCATTCCGATTCCCGCGGCCATTGCATCGCCGGGACCTGCAAATTCCATAGGTTTGCCATCCAGGAGAATCTGACCTTCGTCTGCTTTATAGAGTCCATAAAGCACGTTCATCAGGGTTGATTTTCCAGCACCGTTTTCGCCGAGCAAGCTGTGAATCTGTCCAGATTCAACAACTAGATCAATTGCGTCATTAGCTACGAGGGTTCCAAATCGCTTGGTGATGCCCTTTAGCTCGAGTCTCATGCCGCACTCCTATGTGCAATTGGTTTGGTCAGAGAACATTCTCTCACAGAAAAATAGAAGACCGGATGCCCCAATCGGAGCATCCGGTCTTCAATAGTGCTTTAGCTACTAGCCCTTTGGCTTGTAGGTTCCGTCAATGATTCCAGCCTCTAGCTCTACTAGCTTGTCAGCTAGACCGGAGCTTACCTTTGAGGAGAAGTCAGTGAAGGCAGTGATTCCAACACCCTTGTTAGCCAAAGTTCCAACGTAAGGAGTTGCATCGAATGCAGCTCCGTCAACTAGTCCCTTGATTACATCGAATGTAGCGATGGTCATTCTCTTCTCGATTGAGGTAAGGATGTACTTCGCTAGATCTGGGTTTCCAGCTGCGATGTCAACGTCAACACCAAGCATTACTGCATCTGGGTTTAGCTCGTCGATTGCAGACTGAACAGAGGTGAACTGGTTTCCTCCAACAGGAAGGATAACGTCAGCACCTGCCTGGATCTGAGTCTTAGCAATAGCTAGACCTTCTGGGTTGTTTGGAGCGAATCCACCCATGAAGTCTCCGCCGTCTGGCTTAGCTGGGTCCCAACCAAGAACCTTAACTTTTGCGTTGTTGTCCATACCCCACTGCATTGCACCGTAGTAGTAACCGGTCATGAAGTCAGTAACTGAAGGGAAAGGAAGTCCTCCGAAGGTACCAAGTGTCTTTGAGGTTGAGTAGTCAGCTGATGCGTAACCTGCTAGGAAACCTGCTTCAGCAGTTTCGAATAGCAATGGCTTTACGTTGGTGCTCTCAGAAACTGAGTCAACTAGTGCAAAGTGTAGGTCTGGGTTCTCTGCTGAAATCTTGGTGATTGCATCTCCTAGAGCAAATCCAACACCGATGATGATGTCACAGCCAGCGTCAACGCTCGCCTGTAGGTTTGGCTCGAAGTCCTCAGGAGTTGCGGACTCTAGAGCGTTAATCTGAACGCCTAGCTCTGCTTCAGCCTGCTTCAAACCTGTGTAAACAGCTTCGTTAAAGGACTTGTCATTCCAGTTTCCTTCGTCAGAAACTGCGCAAGCTAGAAAATCAACTGGCTCTGCGGTTGGTTCTGCTGGTGCAGCTGCACAACCAGAAAGTACTAGAGCTGAAACAGCTGCTAGTGAAAGTGCCTTAGCAGCACTTGAACGTGAAATTAGCTTCACTTAGGTTCCTCCTATTAAGACGCCAGTTATGTCTTTCACAGCTGGCTTGTATTCCTAAAGGGTATCCGACACGCTGGGCCAAAACCGACGCAACGCCCAAGCGTTCACCATTTCGAGATGAAAACGATACAAAGGCCCCGTGGGCTACAAAATCTCGTCGTGCCCAGTTGCCTTTAAAGAGTCAACCAAAGCTTTAACCTTTTGGGCATTTTCTTTATTCGTCACCAGAAGAGCATCAGGGGTGTCTACGATGATCACGTCCTCAAGTCCAATAACCGCGATCATGCGCTTGGTATCGCTAACCAAAATTCCACTCGAGGAATCAGATAGCACTCTGGCTGAACCCAAAACTGCCAAGTTGTTCTTTCGCCCCTGAGACTGCAGTTCGGCGATGGCTGCAAAGTCTCCGACATCGTGCCAGCTAAAAGTTCCAGGAATCACCGCAACCAATCCTGCCTCGGCTGCAGGCTCAGCAATTGAGTAATCAATCGCTACCTTTTTGAGACTCGGCCATACCTTCTTTATTACGGCAGCTTTTTGGTCGGTGTCCCAGGCTGCGGCAAGCGCCAGGATGCCGGCGTGAAGCTCGGGCTCTGACTTGGAAAGCTGGCGAAGCAGAAGCGCTGCCGGTGCAATGAACATTCCGGCATTCCAAAGGTATTTGCCTGACTCGACATACTTTTTAGCACGATCAAGCTTTGGCTTTTCGACAAACTTATCTACCGTGAGAGCTGACGGTGCCCCTGGGACAGATATGGCTTCACCGGTTTTGATATATCCAAAGCCAACCGAGGGTTCGGTTGGCTGGATACCTATTACTACGATTCGATCGGTGGCTGCAAGCTCGATGCCCTCGGCCACAGCTGCTCTAAAGGCTGGGCTGTCTTGAATCACGTGATCGGCGGCAAAAGAGCCGATGATCACATCGGGCTCACGCCTTGCCAAAATTGCTGCCGCGAGCGCGATGGCCGCTGTGGAATCCTTCGGGCTTTCCTCAATTACTAGATTTGCGCTCGAAAGCTTAGGCAGCTGGGCCTTGACGGCCGCCTCGTGGGCTGATCCAGTGACAATCATGGTCCGGTCAACCGTAGTAATTGGTGTCACGCGATCCCAGGTATCCTGAAGCAAAGTTTGGCCAGAGCCGGTTAGATCATGCAAAAACTTAGGAGCCGAGGCTCGAGAAAGTGGCCAAAGCCTGCTTCCGACGCCACCGGCAGGGATGATTGCGTGAAAGCGGTCGATAGGTTTTCTGGGATTATTCATGACAATAAAAACCCTAGCCCACCCTCGAAGCTTGAGCGAGCCCCCAATATTTGGGGGTTAGACTTTTATACAAAGCCAATTCGTTCCCGAGGAGGGTTGCGTGCCATCACTGCCAGCAGGGACCCTTTACCGAGGAAAAGTCGGTATGTGGTCCTGGGTTTTGCACCGAATTACTGGTGTTGCCATCTTCTTCTTCCTTTTAGTTCACGTTCTAGACACCGCTTTGGTTCGAGTTAGCCCCGCTGCCTACAACATGGTCATTTCTACCTATAAGACACCTCTTATTGGGTTGGCCGAGCTGGGACTTGTTGCGGCGATTTTGTACCACGGCCTAAACGGAATTCGAATTACTTTGATTGATTTTTGGAGCAAGGGTGCCAAGTACCAGAACCAGATGTTCTGGGTTGTCATGGTAATCACCATCGTGCTCTTTGCAGCTTTTGCCCCTCGTCACCTTATGAACGTCTTTAGCTAGGAGGAGAAGAAAATGTCAGTATCTATTGAAATTCCAAACTCCCCTAGATCTCGCAAGGCCGCGAACTGGGAAAAGTATGGCTGGATTTACATGCGTATCTCCGGTCCGCTACTTGTTGTTCTGATTTTTGTACACCTGATTGCCAACCTGGTTGTTCCAGACGGTGGCATCAAGGCTATTGACTTTGCATTCGTAGCCGGCAAGTGGGCCACTCCGTTTTGGCAGTGGTGGGATCTTGCGATGTTATGGCTGGCCTTGCTTCACGGAACTAACGGTATGAGAACTGTAATCAACGACTACACCGAGCACGAAGGAATTCGAAAGACTTTGGTTATCTCGCTGTGGGGAGTTTGCTCAGCGCTAATAATTCTTGGCACCTTGGTCATCTTCACTTTTGACCCATGCCCAGCGGGATCTCCAGCAGATCTCTTGCCATCATTTTGTCCAGCAGTAACCCAGTAAGGGAAAAATTAATTGCCTCTAAACGAACACGGAACTAACACGCACTATCACCAGCACGACATCGTCATCGTTGGTGCTGGTGGCGCAGGCATGCGTGCGGCAATTGAGGCAGGACCGCACTTAAAAACTGCTGTTATCTCGAAGCTGTTCCCAACTCGCTCACACACTGGAGCGGCCCAAGGTGGAATGGCTGCTGCACTTGCAAACGTTGAAGAAGATAACTGGGAATGGCACACCTTCGACACCGTCAAGGGTGGCGACTACCTGGTTGACCAGGACGCAGCCGAGATTTTGGCCAAGGAATCAGTTCAGGCAGTAATCGATCTTGAAAACATGGGGCTGCCATTTAACAGAACTCCAGATGGCAAGATTGATCAGCGCCGATTCGGTGGTCACACTAGAGATCACGGAAAAGCTCCAGTAAGACGTTCTTGCTACGCAGCCGACCGCACCGGCCACATGATCTTGCAAACTCTTTACCAAACCTGCGTAAAGCTCGGAATCGAATTCTTCAATGAGTTCTATGTTCTAGATCTAGTTATGACCGAGTACAACGGTGAACAGCGTCCGTCGGCAGTAGTTGCTTTCGAACTGGCAACTGGAGATATTCACGTGTTCCAGGGCAAGTCGATTGTTTTTGCAACCGGTGGTTTTGGAAAGATCTACAAGACCACCTCGAACGCACACACTCTTACTGGAGATGGCGTTGGCATCATCTGGCGCAAGGGCTTGCCACTTGAGGACATGGAGTTCTACCAGTTCCACCCAACCGGTCTTGCTGGCCTTGGTATTTTGCTTTCCGAGGCTGCTCGAGGTGAGGGCGGAATTCTACGCAACGCATCGGGTGAAAGGTTTATGGAGCGCTACGCGCCAACCATTAAGGACCTAGCTCCTAGAGACATGGTTGCTCGTGCGATGGCGAACGAAGTTCGCGAAGGAAGAGGAGCGGGACCTAACAAGGACTACGTGCTTCTTGATCTAACTCACTTACCTCCAGAGGTAATCGACGCCAAGCTTCCAGACATCACTGAGTTTGCAAGAACCTACCTTGGTGTAGAGCCTTACACTGAGCCAGTTCCGGTTTTCCCAACCGCTCACTACGCGATGGGTGGAATTCCTACCAACATCAAAACCGAAGTTCTCTCCGACAACGACACCGTTGTTCGCGGACTCTTTGCTGCTGGAGAGTGTGCCTGTGTTTCGGTTCACGGTGCCAACCGTCTTGGAACCAACTCGCTGCTTGACATTAACGTTTTCGGTAAGCGCGCTGGAATCTACGCGGTTGAGTATGCACGCGAGGCTGATTTTGTTCCAGTTCCAGAAAACGCCATCAGTGATGTTGAGAAGATGTTGGCCATTGCCCGCAACTCAACTGGAACCGAAAAGGTTGCTGTACTTCGTAAGGAACTACAGGACACCATGGACAAAAACGCTCAGGTTTACCGCACCGAAGAGTCTTTGAATGAGGCTCTGAATAAGATCGCGGAGCTTCGCACCCGCTACCAGAACATTCAGGTTCAGGACCGCGGAAAGCGATTCAACACTGACCTACTAGAAGCAATCGAGCTTGGTTTCTTATTTGATCTTTCTGAAGTTTTGGTAATGACCGCTCGCGAAAGAAGAGAATCACGCGGTGGTCACTTCCGTGAGGACTACGAGACGCGCAATGATGAGAAGTTTATGGTCCACTCAATGGCCTACAAGCTTGACAAAACTCCGGCAAAACCTGGAGATGACATTCGAGTTGACTGGAAGCCAGTGACCGTAACCAACTACCCAGCGATGGAGCGTAAGTACTAATGGCTGATGACATCAAGGTAATTGCTGAAGTTCCTAGCTTCACCGTGACTCTTATGGTTCGCCGCTACGACCCAGAGGTAAGCGAAGAAGTGAAGTGGGTTGACTACGACGTCACCGTTTACGGTACCGACCGCGTTTTGGATGCCCTACACAAGATCAAGTGGGAAATCGATGGATCGCTTACCTTCCGCAGATCCTGTGCTCACGGTGTTTGTGGTTCTGACGCAATGCGCATCAACGGTAGAAACCGTCTTGCCTGCAAAACCCTTATCAAAGATCTAGATATCACTCAGCCAATCTACGTTGAGCCAATCAAGGGTCTTCCGGTTGAGAAGGACCTAGTTGTAAACATGGAGCCTTTCTACAAGGCTTACCGAGACATCAATCCATTCCTGGTTGCAAGCGACAAGCCAGAAAAAGAAAGATTGCAGTC
>WLFS01000016.1 GCA_009703635.1 Actinomycetota bacterium | reverse complement strand
TTCTAGATCGACGCCTTCAACGATTACGCTTTCGCCTCGTTTGAGGGCGAATCTTTCACCTGGGAAAGAAAGACATCCTTCGCTTTCGAGCTCATCATCCGCCGGACCGGCTTCGATCGGAGTGTGGGTAATGGTGGGGTTGATAACAACACCACGCCTAGGGTTATCGTCATCGTCGGGGTAGCTGTATACGAACACGCGCAAGTTAACACCGATCTGCGGTGCCGCTAGCCCTACTCCAGGGGCCTTGTCCATGGTGTCAAAAAGGTCCTGGACCAACTGCTCGAGCTGCTGATCAAAAACGGTCACTTCAGAAGCCAATTGGTGCAAGGCGGGGTCTCCGTAGATGAGAATTGGCCTAATCACCCCATAAATCTAGCTGTTTAGCTCAGAACTTCGGGCAGAAACGGGGTTAGGCTCGAATTTGTTGATTGAGGTATTGATTTGGGACCAGAACTAAGAGAACTCGCAATTGTGCTCGCAATACTCGCTGCAGTAGCACTGGCCTTTGGCGCACAGTTTCAAAATCAAGCAGTTGGCAAGTCTACAGAGAAGACCCCTAGGCGTCGAGGTTCACTTTCACTAAAAGAACTGGGGCGACTGTTTGTCCGTCCGCGTTGGATGACAGGTCTTGGCCTTATGGGATTGGGAATGGTGTTACAGGTCGCAGCCCTAACGCTTGCACCACTTATTGTGGTGCAACCAATCGGAGCAATAGCTTTGGTTATTACCTCGCTACTAAACGCCAGATCAACCAAAACCAAACTCAATCGCGGAACCATTCTGGCAATCGGGCTTTCAACTTTTGGGGTGGGTGGATTCGTCGTCACGGCATCTCAGGTGGCGTCCCAGGTAGAACTCACCGATGCAAACCTGCTGCGGGTGTTGGGTTTGCTGGTAGTTATCCTGATTGCTTTCGCAGTGCTGTTTTTCACTTTCGGCAAAAAGGCTAAAGCACTCACCTATATCCTTGGCGCTGGTGTGCTCTACGGCTTTGTTGCAACTTTGGCCAAGGTGGTGATTCAAAGGCTCTATCAGATGGACTACGACCCACTAACAGCACTTGCACTAGTGAGCATGGTCGGAGCAGTGTTTTTGGGTGGCTGGTTTGTTCAAAACGCCTATTCTTCTGGGCCACCGGATCTGGTGATTGCGGGCCTTACAGTTGTCGATCCACTAGTTGCGGTTGGAATAGCCATCGGAGTGCTGGGAGAGGCTCAGCAGGCAAGTGGGTTCTCTATAGCAGCCTTTGCACTCAGCGGGTTCGTAGCGGTTTCAGGCGTTTACCTGCTATCTAGGGTGCATCCTGAGCTGCGTCCTAGGAAAAAGATGAGTCAAGTAAACTTGAGCTAAGCAAACTTTCTACCTGCTTCGCAAGGCAAATAATTGACTGAGATTTTGAGTACTTCAACGCCACTTCGCGTGGTGATTGCTTGCGATACCTTCCCGCCGGACATCAATGGGGCTTCAAGGTTTGCTGAAAGACTAGCTTCAGGACTGGTCAGGGACGGCCACGAGGTGCACGTGATTGCGCCAGCCCACAACAAAACCTTTGGTTCCTTTATTGAGGTTCACGATGGAAGCACCATGACGGTGCACAGAATAAAGAGTTATCGAGTTGTCCAACATAAGACCCTGAGATACGTCTGGCCCTTCACTCTAAAGAAAAAAGCTGACCGGCTACTTCGCACCATCAAGCCGGACGCTCTCCATATCAATTCGCACATGATTGTTGGAAGATTTGTGATGCAATCAGCCAAGGAGCTTGGCATTCGAGTTATTGCAACCAACCACATCATGCCCGAGAACCTAATTAAGTATTCCCTTGTGATTCCGCGCTGGGCAGAGAAATGGGTTATGAATCTGGCTTGGAAAGATGCCGGACGAGTGCTTAGAAACGCAGATGTTGTCACAACCCCCACCAGACGCGCAGCCACCCTTTTGGAAGAAGCATCAGGACTAACCGGTGTGTTGGCTATTTCCTGCGGAATTGAAGCATCGAAGTTTGCTAACCGAACACCAACTTCCAACAAGGAGCCAAGGATCTTATTTCTTGGTCGCCTGGACTATGAAAAGCACATTCATAACCTCCTTAGGGCAGTTGCCCTGCTACCGAAGAATCTCAATGTGAAAGTTGAGATCGTCGGCGACGGGGGAGAGCGCGAGTACCTCGAGAAACTGGCTAAAGATCTTGTGATTGATCACAATGTTGAGTTCCGTGGCCACATAACAGACCAGGAGCTGCCTAAGGCATACGAGAGAGCAACGTTGTTTGCTATGCCCTCCATCGCAGAGCTTCAGTCGATCGCCACAATGGAGGCAATGGCCTCAGGCCGCCCGGTAGTGGCGGCTGACGCTATGGCGCTGCCTCACCTGGTGCACGATGGCGATAATGGCTATTTGTTCCCACCGGATGATGTTGCAGCATTTGCTGACCGGTTGCTAAAGGTTCTTACTGCCAGCCAAGAAGAACTAGATCGTCTTTCTGAGAACTCACTTCACTTGATTCAGTCGCACGATATAGAAGCCACCATCAAGATTTTTGAAGGTCTTTACCGCGGTGATGTTCAAGAGCCTGAGGAGTCAGCTGACAACCTCGCTACCTACAGCCTTCCAATTGGACAACTGAGCAAGCGTTTGAGTCGATCGATCATGCTAGCCCGTAAGCGCTCTGCTGAACTTCGAGCCCGTGCCGAAGAAGCCGGTGCAGAGCTTCGTGAGAGAGCAGGGGAAGCTCGAGAGGACGTCATCGAGAAATTCGAAGAAGTGCGAGACGATGTTGTGTTCGCAGCAAGACGAATAGAGATCCGGGTTCGAAAAGGCGTTAAGAAAGCCGCAGAGAGGCTCCGACGCGAGGAGCAGTAGGCTTGGAATTGGCCAGAGGGGAGTCAGCTCAGCTGGTTAGAGCAGCGGACTCATAATCCGTCGGTCACGGGTTCAAGTCCCGTACTCCCCACAAAAGCCCCCAAGAACCGGGAGATCAATTGGCAAAAAGATTTAGATCAATTCTCGGATCGAGCTGCCAGTGATTTCTAAAGTATTTGCCCGCGCGATAGGCCTTATAAAGTCCACCCACCCAATTCCATCATTTGCTGTCACAACCTTTACGGTGCTTTTGGCTATTGGGTACGGTATGCCACGTGAGAAATTGTTTCTTGTTGGCTTGGGCATACTCTTTCAGCAGTTCTCTGTTGGTTTATCCAATGACTGGCTCGATTATGAGCGAGACAAAATTGTTGGTCGAAAAGATAAGCCAACCGTTCGATTCGAGGTATCCGCCAAGCTGGTTCGAAATGCCTCTCTCGTGTCGGCGGTTATTGCTCTGGCTGTCGCTACAAGCCTTGGTTGGGAAGTTTTACTGACCATGGTTGCAATGCTGGTAGTTGGCTGGTCATACAATCTAGGGCTCAAGTCAAACGCTCTATCCGCGCTCCCATACGCGGTTGGTTTTGGGATAGTCCCAGTATTTGTGACCTTATCTCTTTCGACCCCGCAACTACCGCTGTGGTGGGTCATGCTTGCTGCAGGTCTATTGGGCGTTGCGGCGCACTTCGCCAATGCCTTGCCCGATCTAATGGATGACCGTGAAACTGGAGTGCGTGCCTTGCCCCACATTCTTGGTCAAAGAGTTTCTGCCCTAGCAATTTCGGGAGCTGCTGCTTTAGCTTCGCTACTGGTGGTAACTCAATCAACCAGTTTGAATCTGGTTGTAGCTTGGGTGGGCTTTGGTTTGACTATGGTTCTGGTTGTAACCGCCAGTGTTCTAGCACTCAGGCCCAAACCACCTAGAGTGATATTCCATCTACTAATTGCAGCGTCTTTTGTAAACGTGGCTTTGCTGGTTCTTGGCCAGTCAAACACTTTGTCAAATTGAAGATCTAGAAGTAGCCTGCTCGTTTTTTAGCTTCCATTGATTCTTCGCGATCTCCGTCAACCAAGCGTCCAGATCTTTCGCTGAGTTTAGTAAGTTCCATTTCGCTCAGTAAGGCCTTCATGTCGGTAGCAGATGACTCAACTGCTCCAGTGACTGGATAACAGCCCAAAGTTCTAAACCTAACTACTTTTTCCTCAATACTTTCGCCTTCGATTAGCGGCATTCGATCATCGTCTGGTACCAGGAGAACGCCGTTTCGAGTAATCGTCTTTCTGGGCTTGGCAAAATACAGCTGAACGATAGGAATGTTCTCTCGTTCGATGTATCGCCAAATATCTAATTCCGTCCAGTCTGATAGCGGGAACACTCGCATAGTTTGGTTGTTCACTAAACCAGTATTGAAAGACGTCCAGAGCTCCGGTCTTTGGTTTCTAGGATCCCAGCGCTGGCCTTCCTCGCGCAGGCTGAAGATTCTTTCCTTGGCGCGACTTTTCTCTTCGTCGCGCCTAGATCCACCGATTGCGGCATCATATCCGCCCTCTTCGAGGGCTGCCAGAAGCGGAACGGTTCGCATGATTCGGGTGTACTCGTGAACTCCGTGAGACATGGGACTAACGTTGTCGCGGATACCCTCCTCATTTTTAGCAACGACCAGCTCAAAGCCAATTTCTTTAGCCATTCGATCTCTGTGCGCGATAACTTCCTTGAACTCCCATTGGCTGTCAACGTGCAGACATGGGAAGGGCAGCCCTCCTGGGTGAAAAGCTTTACGCGCTAAGTGCAAAAGAACCGAGGAGTCTTTTCCAATCGAGTACATCAATACTGGACGTCGGAATCCCGCTGCAGTTTCTCTAAGAATGGCAATCGACTCATTTTCCAAAGCATCCAAGACATCGTCATGGGCGGTGCGAGCTCTTTCCATATGGTCTTACTCCTGCCCCACGTATCTAGCTTTGTATGAAAAGATTATCATGAATTACATTTCAGCTATAGAAGGGCCTCTACCGTTGGCATCTCCAGATCGCTTTTACTTTGGCAAGGTAGCCGTACTTGCGACCCTGCACGAGAAAGATTCGGTCATTGCACCGATTTTTCACGATGAACTGGGTATCGAGATTCAGGTGTCAAAAATAGACACCGACCAGTTCGGAACATTTGCGGGAGAAATTCCTCGCACGCTGTCGCAATTGGAAGCGGCAATCGCTAAAGCTCGCGCGGCGATTGCTTTGACTGGAAATCCCCTGGCTATCGCCAGCGAAGGAACGATTGGCCCAAACCCCCTGATTCCAATTGCTAGTTCTGATTTTGAGACCATTGTGTTTATTGATAGCGATCAAGAGCTAGTAATCCACGAGTCTTACAGTAGTTCCGAGATCGTCACCGTTCACAAAATCGCTAGGCCTGGTGAAAACATTGACGAGTTTCTTGCAAAAGCCGATTTCCCGAATCACGGTTTGATCGTAAGAACCGAAAATGTCCAAGCTGTCGCTGCTGTAAAGGGTATTCGCGACAAAGCTGTCTTGATTCAAGCTATCCAGGATCTTTCGCTTGGTTCTGGGTCGGCGATTGTTGAAAGTGATCTTAGGGCGAGTTTCTCGCCCAGTCGAATGAGAAACATAGCCGCCTGCGCAAGACTTCTAGTACGCAGAATCGCCTCCATGTGTCCGCAATGTGATGCACCTGGCTGGGGGAGCATCTCACCAATTTTCGGTTTGCCCTGTATGGACTGTCGCTCAAACGTAGCTAGCGCAGTTATGGCAGATCAATACGGCTGCGGAAAATGCGAGCACAGGCAAGTTTTTGCTCGAGCCGCAACAGTTGCAGAGGCGAGGTTTTGCGACTCCTGTAATCCGTAGTTTGTAAATGAAACCTTGCTAGGCGATTTGTTTGCCAGCTTTGAAGGTAGCCAATACTTCAATTTGTCTAAGCTTCCCAGCACTGACTTCAAATGGATTTTCTGATAAAACCACGAAATCACATGGTTGACCGCTTCCTAACGGAGACACATGGCTACCGGTTAACTGAAAGGTCACGGAAGCGCTGTAACTATTGAAAGCCTCAGCGGCAGTTATCGCCTGTTCAATTACCCAACCGCCTTCGGGCTTTGCATCAGCGGTTTGTCTTGTGACGGCAGTAGCAATTCCCAGAATTGGATTTGAGCTTGAGACTGGCCAGTCTGATCCAAACGCAATCACGGCACCGCTATCGATTAGATCCCGCATCCGATACATCTGATCAATTCGGCTAATGCCCAGCCTTGGCACACAACTCATAAGCATTCCATCGGCCTGAGCCCAAAGCGGCTGCATGTTTGCAATCACATTGAGCTTCGTGAATCGAGCAATGTCGGAATCTGAAACGAGTTCGGCGTGGGCGATCACATTTGGTAGTGCCGGCATACCCAGGCGCTGTTGCACGTGTTCAATAGCATCAAGTGCTTGCCTAACCCCGGCATCACCAATGGCATGGATGTGCAATTGGAAGCCAGCTTTCGCAGCTTCTAGGCAGGCATCCTCGAGCTCGCTCTTGCTCCAAAGTGGTTCACCGTGATTGTGGGAATCATCAAGGTAAGGCTCAAGTACTGACGCTGTTCCACTTCCAAATACGCCATCGGCGAAGAACTTGCATGTTTTGGCGCTTAGCTGTGAGATGCCAAGTGCCATAACTTTGTCGCGGTCGGCTTTTGCAAACTCGAGTGATTTGACCCATTCGTGAGGCTCAATCTTGAAGGCTAAGTTGTAATCCAATAGCAGTGCGCTCCTAGAAACTGCAGCCAAGTAGATTTCCGTCATGCCGGGTGTAATCCAAGAGTCCTGGGCTTCAACAATTCCCTGTTTGGCTAGAACCTGATCGGCCCAGGCTAAAACAGCCACCTCTTGCTCGATAGTTCTTGCCGGAGCTTTATCTAGAACAAGCGCCATGGCTTGTGGCTCTCGGAGCACTCCCGTTGGGACACCGTTTAAATCCACGTCGATTGATCCAGAAATCAGTTGCGGAAGCGGTGTGGGAATTAGCTCAAGAGCTTTGCTATTTGCCCAGATCGTGTGGTGATCGCTGGCATGAAGCACTACCGGAACATCTGATACAGCTTCATCAAGCCAAGTCGCTTGGAATAGTCCACCCTCAACAATTGAGCGGTCGTAGGCTCCGCCCTCAATCCAAGCTTGCTCGGGATTGGCTTTGCGGTAGCTAGAAAGAATCGTTTGAATTTCAGCTATCAAGGTAGCTTTTGAAACCACTGGTCCTGCGGCCTCTCGTCCTGCAAATACCGGATGAGCGTGGCCATCGCGAAATGCAGGAAACACAAAACCTGGGGCAAGCGCTATTTCTTGGTCAAATGAGCCAGGAGGGATGACGAAGCCATCTTCGGCAAATAGCTCTTTATCAAAAGTCTTGGTGGCTGGGTTATAAAAGCTCGCGCCGGTGAACTTGAGTTTCAAGCCTTGGACGCCGACTTTTCGCGGTAATAGCAAGAAGGGCAGAGCGATTCGTATGTGACTTGATCGCCATCAATGGCTACCTGTGCGCCGTCAAAGACAAATTCGTCGTTTACCTTTCGGCCATTGAACATGGCTTTTTTGCCGCAGCGACAAATAGTCTTGAGCTCTTCTAGGCTGTGAGCAATCTCAAGAAGGCGAAGCGAACCGGGAAATCCATTAGTGAGAAAGTCTGTGCGAATACCGAAGGCAAGAACTGGCACGTCATCCAGCACTGCAATTTCGAGTGCTTGGTCAACTTGGTCCCGGGTTAGGAACTGGGCTTCATCTAGCAGTAGGCAAGCCACCCGCTTTCCTGTTGCCTCGCGTTGCAAGCTGGAACGCTTCTGAAACTCGGTCCTAAGGTTTAGATCCGGGGTCACTAGGAAATCCACGTGGCGATCAACTCCGAGCCTCGACAAAATGGCGGTATCGCCTTTAGTGTCAACGGCTGGTTTGGCAAGCAGAACTGATTGCCCGCGTTCTTCGTAGTTGTGGGCGGCTTGAAGTAGGGCGGTTGATTTACCGCTGTTCATGGCTCCGTGACGGAAATATAGTTTGCTCATAGCCTCTATATGCTAGTTGGATTTTTTGACATCGAGCCCCATCGGCTCTAGCCTTAGAGCACCACCAAATACAGGTCGTAGGGGAAGACGTACCTAGGTTTGGAGGTGATCGTATGTCTGAAGGCCTGGTGTTGATGCACCGTGCGCCAAGTGCTTTGCTTACCCATGTCGAATGGACCATTTCGGGTATCACTGGCAACCCCACCAAAATCAACTGGAGCAAAGAAGATTCTTCAGATTCTATTTTTCGCGGGTCGGTAGCCATTGACTGCAGCCTGAATGACTGTGCCACGCTGGCATCGGCCTTTATGAACCTAAAGCAGTTGAGCTTTGAGGTCATTCATCAATCAGCGCACTCTGGTGCCAGATGGTC
>WLFS01000015.1 GCA_009703635.1 Actinomycetota bacterium | reverse complement strand
TTCTTCAGATTCTATTTTTCGCGGGTCGGTAGCCATTGACTGCAGCCTGAATGACTGTGCCACGCTGGCATCGGCCTTTATGAACCTAAAGCAGTTGAGCTTTGAGGTCATTCATCAATCAGCGCACTCTGGTGCCAGATGGTCCTTCACCCCGAGTCTTGGAATGTTCCATTGCGCAACCGATGAAGCAGGCAATCTGGTTGTGGGCGAGAATCAGCTTCGAGCCTCGATTGAGAAGGCTGGCTCGAACATTCTTAAGCTTCAGGCTGAGCTCAGAAAACTTTTAGGGCAGGGATGGGACGACGAGCTAGAGCCTCACCGAGAACTAATTGGTGGAGCGGAAAGCAACTACGGCGTTGTGTCCGCCGAAGCCGAACGAGTTAGTTATAGCAAGAATATTCGACCCCTCTAGTTTTCGAGGGCTTGTGACAACATCCAGTTCGATTGCTGGATCTGGGTTATCCAGGTTGATAGTTGGGGGAGCAGTTCGCTCGTGAAGAGCAAGAACTGTAAAGATCGCCTCGATAGCTCCCGCACCGCCCAGCAAATGGCCAGTTGAGCTTTTTGTAGCAGAGACTGCAATCTTTGGCAGGTGATCGCCAAAGACTCTCTTGAGCGCGTTGTATTCGGCGATGTCGCCAACCGGTGTGCTGGTTGCGTGGGCGTTGATGTGTACGACATCGGAGATAGTCGATCCGCTTTGTTCTATTGCACCAATCATTGCTCTGGCTGCTGCGGATCCCTCTGGATCCGGGGCTGTGATGTGATACGCGTCAGAAGTTACAGATGCGCCCACAACCTCGGCATAAATCTTGGCTCCTCGAGCTAGGGCGTGCTCTTCGCTCTCAAGTACTAGTGCGCCACCGCCTTCGCCCATGACGAAACCGTCACGATCTATGTCGTATGGCCTAGATGCCTTCTCCGGGGCGTCATTGCGCTTTGAAAGAGCCTGCATTGCAGCAAAGGCTGCAATCGGAAGCGGGTGAATAGCAGCTTCTGACCCACCGGCAACGACAACGTCAACTTCACCGTTTCTGATGCGGTTGAAGGCGTTGGCGATGGCTTCAGTTCCTGAAGCACATGCTGACACTGCTGTTCGAACTCCAGCACGAGCGGAAATGTCCATGCCGATTGCCGCAGCCGGTCCATTGGGCATCAGCATAGGAACAGTCATCGGTAGCACTCGTCTTGGTCCGCGCTCTTTGAGAACGTCGTAGGCATCCAAAAGCGTCCAAACCCCACCGATGCCGGTTGCGTAATCTACGGCTAGTCGCTCTGGGTTTACCTCAGGAGATCCGGCATCAGCCCACGCTTCGCGCGCGGCTATAAGAGCAAACTGGCTGGATGGATCTAGACGCTTGGCTTCCTGGAGGGTGAGAACATCCGTGGCAGGAGTTTTGGCCTGGCCAGCGAAGGTCACTGGTAGCTCGTGTTTAGCAACCCATTCTTGGGTCAGTGTTGAAATACCCGATTTGCCGGCTAAAAGGTTTTGCCACGTTGTTTTGCTGTCGCCACCCAGTGGCGTGGTTGCGCCAATTCCGGTGACAACAACTTTTTTGAACAAGGTTTTTAGCCTTGGGCCTTAGTGATGTAGTTCACGGCGTCTCCAACAGTAAGAAGGTTCTTCACTTCTTCGTCTGGAATTTTCACATTGAATTTGTCTTCGGCGTTTACCACAATGGTCATCATCGAGATTGAGTCGATGTCTAGGTCGTCGGTGAAGGACTTGTCTAGTGCGATTACATCGGTTGCGATTCCGGTCTCGTCGGTTACGATTTCCGCTAGTCCTGCAAGTACTTCTGCTGCTGATAGTGCCATTCTGATTTCTCCTTATGAACTCTTTATTTGAACCAGCCCCAAGTTTAGGGCACAACCACTACCTGGGCACCGAAGGCCAAACCTGCCCCAAAGCCTATTTGTAGAGCCAAATCGCCTGACTTTATTTGACCCTGCTCCAAAAGGGCGTGCATAGCTAATGGGATGCTAGCTGCCGACGTGTTGCCGGTTGTCTTGATATCTTTGGCCACCACCACGTGCTCCGGAAGCGCTAGTTGCTTCGCCATTTCGTCGATGATTCTCTCGTTGGCCTGATGCATAACAATTGCGTTGAGATCTTCCGCCTTCACGCCAGCTACTTCGAGAGCCTCTTTGGCAACTTTTACCATCTCCCAAACTGCCCAGCGAAACACCGTTTGACCTTCCTGAACCAGTGTTGGCCACGCTGCGGTGCCATCGCGGAAATCAAGCAGCGAACCAGTCATTCCAACTGCTTCCCATTTACTTCCATCGCTTCCCCAAACACTCTTTGATATTCCTGGAGTATCGGATGGCCCCACAATCGCAGCTCCTGCACCATCGCCCAACAAAAATGAAATTGAACGATCAGTTGGGTCAATAAAGTCGGTTAGCTTTTCTCCTCCAACAACCAGAACATACTTCGCTGTTCCAGATCGAACTAACGAGTCTGCCTGGGCTATGCCGTAGCAATAGCCGGCGCAGGCAGCTGAAATATCAAAAGCTGGGGCTGGATTAGCACCAACCAGTTCGGCAAGCAGTGCTGCTGCAGATGGCGTCTGGTAGGGATGAGTGATGGTGGAGAAAATCACGGCTTCAATCTCCGAGGGCTGAATGCCGGCTTTCTTGATTGCTTCGTTGCTGGCCTCGACCGCCATGTCCATCAGCGATCGGTCTTTACTGGCTCGCTTTCGGGTGATGATGCCTGTCCGCTGGGTAATCCAATCGTCAGAGGAGTTAATCGGTCCTGCGACATCGTCATTTGTCACGGTCAGGTCGCCGCGAGCTGCACCAATTGAGTAAATCTTTGAATACGCAACCGCAGTTGATTGATTCAGCTTTGCCATGGGGTGGGCTCTACTTTCCTATCGCTTCGGCAACTTTATCCAAGTCAGCAGGAGTTTTTAGTGCGATAGCCACAGTGTTTGGCATCGCTCTTTTAGCGATTCCCGACAGTGCCCCCGCGGGAAGCAGCTCAACCATCACTGAAACATTTGCGCCTTCCATTGATTCCATGGTCTTATCCCACCGCACTGGATTTGAAACCTGATTGACCATCAGATCTAAGTACTTTTGGCCTGACTCAACTAGTGAGCCATCGTTGTTGGTCCAGATAGAAATTTGAGGATCCTGGACGCTTAATTCCTTGGCGAAAGTTGCCAGCGGCAATCTAGCTGGTTCCATGTACGACGTGTGGAACGCTCCAGCCACCTGCAAAGCAATAACTCGACTTCCAGCTGGGGGAGAAGCTACCAGAGCGTCAATAACGTCTTTTGATCCAGCTGCAACAACTTGGCCAGCTCCGTTGTAGTTTGCTGCAAACAATCCAACTGATTCCAAGTGCGCAAGTACTGCAGTAATTTCGCCTCCAACAACTGCCGCCATCGAGCTTTGCTCAAGCGCTGCTGCATCCGCCATTTCATTCCCTCGTCGCTGAACAAATCTCAATGCATTGTCGGCATCAAAGATCCCAGAAACGTATGCCGCAGTGATCTCCCCAACTGAGTGGCCGGCGGTAGCGGAAACAACCAACGCCTCACCGAGTGAATCCTTAAGCGTTAGGTAGCTGGCAATTCCTGCCGCAACAATTAGAGGTTGCGCAATTTTGGTATCCCTGATTGCATCGGCGTCAGCAACTGTGCCGTAGTGAACAAGATCAATTCCAAGTACAGTCGAGGCTTTTTCAATTTGCTCTTTGAATACTGGAATCTCAAGCCAAGGAGTCAGAAATCCCGGTGCTTGCGAGCCTTGGCCAGGGCATGCGATGCAGATCATTTCCACCTCTTACTGGTGCCTTGTTCATGTTCTGTCATGGCACCTAGAACTGTTGCTACTTGAAGAACGAACGACTCTCTGGAGCCGGTGGCATCCCATCCGATAAGTTCTGCAATTCTTTTTAGTCGATACCTAACGGTGTTGCTGTGCACGAAAAGCTCCCTGGCTGTGACCTCAAGCGAGCGACCCGATTCAAGGTACGAAACTAGCGTCTCCAAAAGATCAGGGGAGTTTTTTGCAAGCGGACGGTAGATCTTGTTAAGCAGAGTGTTTTTTGCGAGCATGTCTCCTGCAAGTGCACGTTCCGCAAGTAAGTCGTCAGCAGAGATTGGCCTTGGTGCCTTCGCCCATGAGCCAACTACTGCGATACCAGCAAGAGCGGATTTGGCAGACCGGTTGGCTTCGCTGATCGATGGCACTTCTGTTCCCACCACAATCGGACCTGGACCAAAACTGTCAAGGAACACCGAACAAAGCCCAAACAGTGAAGCAGCTGCAGTGGCGGTCTCATTCTCGTTTGGAATGGTTCCAACCACCACGATTAGTCGATCACCGTGAATTCCAACTAGAACGTCCGCAGAGTGTCTGCGGGCATTGCGCCTTAAAGCGTCAACATCGGTTACTTCTGCGAAGCTGCCGATCATGACCGTGACTGCACCGCGCGCTTTCCAACCGAGGGCTGAGATCCGAGAGGACAGCTCTTCTTCGCTTTCTCCACTCAAGATTGTGTCAACTACAAGAGCTTCTAGACGGGCGTCCCAGAGCCCGCGTGCCTCGGCAGCCTTTGCATAAACATCAGCTGCACTAAATGCAATTTCTCGGGAATACAGAAGCACCGCTTCTCGCAATTCGCTGTGCTCCTGAATTACTCGGTCTTCAACTACCTGCACTACAACACGAATAAGCTGCAGAGTTTCTTGCAGAGAGATCGAACGAAGCAGTTCACGGGGAGCGGTTGAGAAAACATCGGCAGCAACCCAGGGTTGCGATTTTGGATTTTCGTACCAGGACAAAAACGAGGTAATACCGGCTTGAGCAACCAGTCCAACCGCTGATCGCCTGGAAGCAGGCATTTGCCGATACCAGGGCAGAGTTTGGTCAAGGCGAGCCAGCGTGGTGGTTGCTAGTTCTCCGGCGATGGAGTGCAACCACTCGAGGGTTTCATCCTTAGGCTTCGCCACCAGCAGTTCCACTTGTTCCAGCGTTTACGTTGTGCAGCTGGTATCGGTCGATTGCCATCTGAAGTACTGAGTGATCAAGCTCGCCTCGTTCTACCAACTGCTGCAAAGCGCGAACTGCAATTGATGGTCCGTCAATCTTGAACTCGCGACGTGCGGCAGGTCTGGTATCTGAGAATCCAAAACCATCAGCACCTAAGGTTGCGTAGTCACCAGGAACCCAGGCTCTGATCTGGTCAGGAACAGCGTGCATGTAATCGCTGACGCCAAGGAATGGTCCTGACAGTCCGGATAGTTTCTTGGTTAGGTAGCTAGCCTCAACGGGTGAGTTAGGGTTCAGGAACTTCTCGCGGTCTTTAGCTAATCCGTCGCGACGAAGTTCGGTCCAGCTGGTTACCGACCAGATATCTGCTGAAACACCCCAGTCATTTTGCAAAAGCCCCTGAGCTTCGAATGCCCAAGGGAGAGCAACACCTGATGCCAGCAGTTGCATTTTTCTTCCCCCTGAGAAGTTCTCGCTGACCCGGTGAATACCTTTGAGCAAACCTTCGACGTCAACGTTCTCAGGCTCGGCCGGCTGAATGTAAGGCTCGTTGTAAACAGTGATGTAGTAAATCACGTTTGGATCTTTGTGATCTCCGCCATACATTCTTTCGAGTCCTGCACGCATGATGTGGCCAATCTCATAGCCGTATGCCGGGTCGTAGCTGATTACTCCAGTGTTGGTGGATGCAAGTAGCGGTGAGTGGCCATCGGCGTGCTGCAGACCTTCGCCAGTTAGGGTTGTGCGACCTGCGGTTGCTCCAATCATGAAGCCACGAGTCATCTGATCGGTTGCGGCCCAAATCGCATCAGCAGTTCTCTGGAATCCAAACATTGAGTAGAAAACGTAGATTGGAATAAGCGGCTGACCTTGAGTCGAGTAGCTAGTTCCAACTGCTGTGAAAGCAGCTAGAGATCCGGCTTCGTTGATTCCGGTGTGCAGAATCTGACCGGTCTCTGATTCCTTGTAGTTCAGAAGTAGGTCTCGATCTACCGAAAGGTAGTGCTGACCGTTTGGGTTGTAAATCTTTGCGGTTGGGAAAAAAGCGTCCATACCGAACGTTCTTGCCTCGTCAGGAATGATTGGAACCAGTCTTGGTCCAAGTTCACTTGAGCGAAGTAGGTCCTTCAAGAGTCGAACAAAAGCCATCGTGGTGGCTACTTCTTGATTTCCAGATCCGCCTTTGGAAATGTCGTAGGTGGAAGTTTCTGGAAGGTTGAAGTTCACGTACTTGCTTCGACGCTCTGGCAGGTATCCGCCAAGTTCTTTTCTTCGAGCGTGCATGTACTGAATCTCCGGAGCTGATTCTCCCGGGTGGTAGTAAGGAGGCTGGTACGGATCGCGCTCCAGCTCGGCATCGCTAATCGGCACCCGCATTTCATCGCGGAACTGCTTTAGATCAGCCAGGGTTAGTTTTTTCATCTGGTGAGTGGCGTTTCGACCTTCGAAAGTCTTGCCTAGGTTGTAGCCCTTGATGGTCTTGGCAATGATGACCGTTGGCTTGCCCTTTTGCTCGGTAGCGGCCTTGTAGGCGGCGTAAACCTTCTTATAGTCATGTCCACCACGTCTTAGACCCCAAATTTGCTCGTCGGTCATGCTTGAAACAAGCTCAAGGGTTCTTGGATCGCGACCGAAGAAGTTCTCACGCACGAATGCACCGGACTCGGTTTTGTAGGTTTGGTAGTCACCATCGGGGGTTCTGTTCATCAAATCTACAAGTGCACCATCGTGATCCTTAGAAAGCAGCTGATCCCACTCACGTCCCCAGATAACTTTGATGACGTTCCAACCGGCTCCTCTAAAGAATGACTCAAGTTCCTGGATGATCTTGCCGTTACCTCTTACTGGGCCATCAAGGCGCTGCAGGTTGGCGTTAACAACAAAGGTCAAATTATCTAGGCCATCATTGGCAGCCAGCTGGAGTGCTCCACGGCTTTCGACCTCGTCTAGCTCACCATCTCCCAAGAATGCCCAAACGTGCTGTTCTGAGGTGTCGCGGAAACCGCGGTTGTGAACATAACGGTTTAGCTGTGCTTGGTAAATGGCGTTGATTGGACCAAGACCCATTGAAACAGTAGGGAACTGCCAAAACTCTGGCATCAATCTTGGGTGTGGGTAAGAAGATAGTCCGCCACCAGCGTGAGATTTTTCTTGGCGGAAACCGTTGAGCTGATCTTCGGTCAGACGTCCTTCGAGGAATGCTCGAGCGTAAGGACCGGGGGAGGCGTGACCCTGAATGAAAATCTGGTCACCACCGGAAGGGTGGTCTTGACCCTTGAAGAAGTGGTTGAAGCCAACTTCATACAAAGATGCCGATGAGGCAAAAGTTGAGATGTGTCCACCAACGGCAATTCCAGGTCGCTGTGCTCGATGAACGAGCATCGCTGCGTTCCAACGCATCCACGCGCGATAGGTGCGCTCAATTTGCTCATTTCCTGGAAAAACTGGTTCGTCCTCAGGGGAGATTGTGTTTATGTAGTCGGTTGTAGGAACGAGAGGAACATTTAGCTGAAGCTCGTGGGATCTTCTTAGAAGATTGAGCATGATTTCGCGTGCCCGACCTCGGCCGTGAGTTTTAGCAGCTTGGTCTAGCGACTCCATCCACTCGGAAGTTTCCTGTGGGTCGATATCTGGGTTTGAGACTGCGTAGGCGTCATTGTTGTTAATGGACAACGCGGGTCCTCTCTTCTAAAGCAGGCGGCAAGTCTCGATTTTGTGAGCAAGCCAGGGAGGCCTATTTGTTTAGGCTTCTAGCAGTTTAGCTACGTTTGGTCAGAGGCTCCATTTGGGGTTTTGGACGCTGGGAAAGTACTCTAGAAACCACAAACTACAAGGAGAGTCATGGCAGTAGAAATTGGCGACAAGGCCCCAGATTTTGAACTCACCAACCAGAACGGGGAAGCCATAAAGCTTTCCTCATTTGCTGGCAAGAAGCCCGTAGTGCTGGTTTTCTACCCGCTCTCGTTCTCCGGCACCTGCACAGGTGAACTTTGTGAACTACGCGATAACTTTGCTGCCTTTGAGTCCAAGGACGTGGAATTAATGGCCATCTCCGTTGACTCCAAGTACACCCAGAAGCAGTTTGCTGAAAAAGAAGGCTATAAATTCCAGGTGCTTGCAGATTTCTGGCCGCACGGTGGTGTGGCACAGAAATATGGCGTCTTCAAGGAAGATCTAGGCTTTGCGATTCGTGGAACCTTTTTGATTGATACCGACGGCATTATTCGAGCCAAGTTTGTCAACGGTCCAGGCGAAGCCCGTGACCTCGCTAGCTACCACCAGGCTCTAGCGGCTTTGTAGTAGAGTTTTGTAGTTGCCTTATGGCGCATGTTTGAGGGCCTTTAGCTCAGTTGGTAGAGCGCCACGTTTACACCGTGGATGTCATCGGTTCGAGCCCGGTAGGGCCCACAGATAGC
>WLFS01000014.1 GCA_009703635.1 Actinomycetota bacterium | reverse complement strand
GTTTTCTTCGCTCGGCGTCGAGCCCAGAAACCAATTGACCCGGTGAGAAGGCTTAATGCAAGTACGTTGATGGTCAAATCAAAGCCTGGCCCAATTGCCATGGCCGGAGTAATTGAAGTTCGAAGCGGCAGAGTCTGAACCATTACTCCAGGCTCAAAAACGGGAAGCTGATCAACTATTGATCCGTCGGCAAGAAAAATTTTCGAAACCCCGACGGTGGAGATGTTCACTAACGTTCTGCCCGTTTCGATAGCGCGGAGCCTGGCTAAGGCTGCCTGCTGGAAAGTTTCATCACTTCGACCAAAGTCGGCGTTGTTGGTTTGAGAAAGGATGATTTCGGCGCCGTCACTAACCAGCCCTCGGCCAATGTCGTCAATAGCGACCTCAAAACAGATCAGCACTCCCAGATTCTTGCCTTCAAATTCAAAGATGCCATCGCGTGTTCCGAAGGCGTATCCGCGAGAAACCATTCCGATTAAATCTGGTGCCAGTAAGTACCAGAAGTCCCTATCTGGCACGTACTCCGCAAAGGGCACCGGGCGCTTCTTGTCGTACTGGTCAATTTGACCTTGCCCGGGTGCGAAGTAGAGCGAGCTGTTGAAAATCTCTTCGCCAGATTCGGTGATTGCCCCAAAAATCAACGGCACCTGGTACTTTTCAACAATTGCGTCAATCTGCAGTTTGGCAAGATCATTTGATTGCGGGTTGAGATCAGATGCGTTTTCAGGCCAAACAATGAAATCAATTGAATCCTTGAGCGGGTCATTATCGATAAGCGCCGTGGCCTCAAGATGATTGCGAAGGAAAGTTCCACGCTCGGCATTCGCAAACAACCCTGCGTTGGCATTGCCTTGCACGGCCGCAACGGTGAGATCGCCTGATTCAGCTCCAGCCGGGACCACAAACAATGCCGCCAAAACCAGGACCGCTGTTGTTGAGATCAAAGGTAGAACATGCAAGCGCAAGCTTTTCAAACCCGACTCGATGGCTTTCAGTAGTGCAACTGTCATGAAAACCGAGACAAAACTGAGCCCGGAAATTCCTACGAAATATACAAGGGAGGAAAGAAAACTATCGGAGAGTGCTTGGGCGACTCTGGACCAAGGAAAACCTCCATAGGGCAGATTTATTGAAACCCACTCACGCGCAGTCCACACTGTGGCTATTGCAAGTGCAATCAGCGCTGATGAGTATCCCCGCAAAGGTAGTTTGCTAAGCCAAGTCCAAACCACCGCAATTATTCCTGCACCTACTGCAAAGATGAGTGCTTCCATGACCGAGAGCGCAATCCAAGGCACCGGTCCTAGATAGAGACTGATCCATTCAATCTGGCTCATGTAAAAGGCAACACCCGAGGCAAAACCAACTAGTGATGCACCAAAAAACTTCAGTCCGCGAATAGAAACAAGAATCAATGCAACTGAAACAAAGATCAACGGCCATATGTTTTCTCGAGGCATTGCCAAAGAAGACAGCAGTCCCCCCAAAACACCGACCGGAAGGCGCCAAAGTAAAATGCCGTTTCCGTTTCGTTTGTTCATGTATCTAGCCTATGCATAGTACGAATAGGCAACGATGCCTCGCTTGACCAGATCCACCGCGTCTCTGGCCTTAGCGGAAATCGGACCTTCGCTTGCTTTGGCCAGCTGTTCGAGTAGATCAATAATCTGCTTGCACCACCTAATGAAATCTCCTGGAAGTAAATCAGCTGATTCCAAAACCAGATCTAGCTTCGCTCCGGTTGCCCAGCGATGAATTGGGTAGCTTAGGTCCATCTCCAATTTGGAAGAACGCGGAAGTTTGTGCTTCTTTGAAAGATTCTCGAGATCATCCCAAAGCAACTGGGTATTGGTAAAACTCTCCTGGAAGTTTCCCTTTACTGCGCGAGGCTCAAAGTTCTCGTCGTCTCGCCTTGGTTCGTAAACCAGTGCCGCCGCCATGGCAGCCAAGGAAGGAGCATCAAGGTTGTCCCAGATCTTAAGTCGCAGGGCTTCTGCTACTAGTAAGTCACGCTCACCATAGATTCGAGCAAGCATCTTTCCGGACTCGGTGACCAGCAAGTCTTGATCTGAATCGTCTAGATAGTCAAGCTCAATTAGTAGCTCGCAGATCTTGTCAAACGTGGATGCAACCAGATTTGTTCGTCCTTCAATCTGGTCCAGAATCGCCTGGGTCTCGCGGTGCAGCTGCCACCAGCGCTCAGCCCATCTGGAGTGAGCTTCACGATGTGAACACAGGTGACAAGGATGAGTCTTCATCCTCACCTTTAGCTCCGCTAGTTTTCGCTCTTGTTCGCTGCGGCCTTTGGTTTGCCTGATGTCCTTGCCACGATCTTGCCTTGTTCGGCCAGAAGCCAAACTCTTTTCAATGTCGCTTAGCTCTCGTCTAATGCTTGAGTATCCAAAGAAGTCTCCTAGGTGACACTCCATTGACTTGGCATAGCCATCAAGAGAAATTTGTTTCTCTCGAATTCCCCTTGCCAGACCAACTACGGACCTATCGGCCTGAAATTGAGCAAAGGAAGTTTCCAGCACCTCCCGGGCACGCTTTCGTCCAAAAGCCTCAATCAGATTCACTGCCATGTTGGCTGTTGGTTTGAAAGGGCTTATCAGCGGGTAGCTTCGTTTGCTCGCAAGACCAGCAACGCTTGCAGGGTCAAGATTTCCCGACCACTGAATCACCGAATGCCCAAGGGTGTCGATGCCTCGCCTGCCGGCTCGCCCTGTCAATTGTGTGTACTCCCCTGGGGTTATCTGGACTCGAGACTCGCCGTTGAACTTATCCAAACGCTCAAGTACAACTGTGCGGGCTGGCATGTTGATTCCAAGAGCCAAGGTTTCAGTTGCGAAGACAACCCTCACTAGTTTTCTTAGAAAGAGTTCTTCAACAACTTCCTTGAAAGCTGGCAACATTCCAGCATGATGCGCTGCAACTCCTCGCTCGAGGCCACTGAGCCATTCGAAGTATCCGAGTGTTGCTAGATCTTCATCGGCGATCGAGGCAGTCTTTTCTTCAACAAGATAGCGAATCTCAGCCTGTTCCTCGCGAGTGGTTAGGCGAACTCCATACTGGTGGCATGCCCTGACTGCGGCATCGCAGCCAACCCGAGAGAAAATGAAAAATATTGCAGGCAGCAAGTCGTTGTCTCCCAATATCTCAACAACCTCAGGCTTGCTAATCTTCGTGATTCTAGAAAAACGGCGGTCCAGCTCGCCCTTAGGTTTTTTGCCCTTGGTGTACTTTCCAATTGGAATTCTTAGCTTCGATGAGTGCTTTTGAACTAGCTCTGCGTTCACTCGTTGATTCTTAGACCCCGAAGCAAATAATTCCATAAGCTCATCGCCAAAAAGTACGTGCTGATCAAGTGGAACTGGCCTGTGCTCGGATACAACAATTTCGGTATCGCCGCGCACTTCTTCAAGCCAGGCACCAAACTCCTCAGCGTTTGAAACTGTTGCGCTTAAAGAGACGAGTTTCACGTCTTTGGGAAGGTGGAGAATCACTTCTTCCCAGACCGCTCCACGGAATCTGTCGGCCAGATAGTGAACCTCGTCCATAACCACAAATCCCAGTTCGATAAGAGAGTCTGAATTCGCGTAGATCATGTTCCGCAAAACTTCAGTGGTCATAACAACAATCTGGGCATCGGAGTTTGTGTTGGTATCGCCGGTTAGCAGTCCTACCCGCTCTGGTCCGTAGCGTGCTACGAGCTCTGCAAATTTTTGATTACTGAGAGCCTTGATGGGAGTTGTGTAAAAGACCTTCTGGTTTTTTTCAATAGCCAGATGAATCGCAAACTCGCCAACAATAGTTTTTCCTGCACCGGTAGGGGCCGCAACCAGCACACCTTTTCCTTTAGCCAGTGCGTGGCAAGCCTGCTCCTGAAATGGGTCAAGTGCGAAATCAAGCAGTTCTAGAAAGGAGTTGTAGCTGGGTGCGGTCTGCTTTACCTTTGCCCTCGCGTAGCGTTCGGCAGCGCTGAGCTCCTCGGTGCTCACAGGAGTTAGATCGCGTCTTGTGGGTTGGATAATTCGAGCGCAGCGAGTTTTCTGGCAACACGCTTATCGTGCAAGAAAGCAACCCCGGCTGCAAGGAAGTAGAGAATCAACAGCGGGACCATGAGTAAAAACATTGCCATTGGTTCTGCTACCGGTGTTGCAATTGCACCAACCACAGCCGAAATGAAAACTGCCATTCTCCAAGACTTGATGATGTTCTCAGCTGTGATGACTCCTGCGAAATTCAACATCACTAAGGCAACTGGCAGCACGAAAGCCAGACCGAAAACAAGCAGGATTCTGATTGTGAAAAGGATGTATTCACTGGCGTTTATAACGTTCGCTGCACCTTCTGGTGTGAAACCGACTAGAACCACCACGAAAGTCGGTAATGAGGACCAAGCAAGTGCGGTTCCTCCGATAAACAAAGGAACGGATGCCACTACGAATCCGATTGTGTAGCGTTTCTCGCGTTTTTTGAGTCCTGGAGTTATAAACGCCCAGAGGTTGTATAGCCAAACCGGGGCACTCATCAATATCCCAAGGAAGATCGATACTTGCAGACGCACATCAAAAGCAGATACGACGGTTGGAAAGTTAATGGTCACGTTGCTGCCAGGCTTTGAAGCGAGCTCAACTATTGGTCGTTGCAGTTCGTTGAAGACGAGATCAAACAGGTACCATCCGGCGATCGATCCGCCCATGATAAATAGAGCAGACCAAAAGAGTCGATTACGTAGCTCTTTGAGATGCCCCGAAAGGCTCATTTTGGCGTCGGGGTTTTTGTTCCTGGCCACTTACTTGTCGTTGGGGGTTTCACCCTCAGCAGGCTTGTCGGCCGGCTTAGCTTCGTCAGTGGACTTGATTTCCTTACGGAAGATTCGCATCGACTGCGCAAGCGACTTAGCTAGACCTGGAAGCTTTGGCCCACCCCAGATCAGCAAAACTATTGCCAGAATAATGATCCATTCCCAGCCCTGTAAACGCATTAGCTTCCCTATCTCTTGCTAAAAATCTCTATTCCTAAGCCTACGCTCTCGCGCACGCTTGCGGGCCCTTGCCTCGCGAAGGAACTGTTGGCGCTTGGCTATATGCACCGCTGGATCTTCGCCTAAGGCCGAGATGGCCTTGGTTATCTCCGGCACTCTAGCGTTTGCCTCGGCTAGTTTTTCAAGCTGCAAAGCCAGAGTCTTTGCCGGCTTGCCAAATCGAATCAATTTAGTGAATAGGAACACAGCTGAAAACACCAGAAAAGCTAGGGCGAGTGCCCCTGCGAATATCCACTCCATGGGCCTAAACCTACTCCGCCACAACTTCTGGTTTTCGCTGCCCAAGAGCCCGCTGGGCGAACTCTCTAACTGCTAATCGAGCCTCAGCCGGTGCTAGCACTCGAACCTTACCGCTGTACCTCGCAACTATTCTTCCTAAGGTCTCGAGTTGTCCGATAGGGATCTTTACTTGCACACTCTTGTTTCCGGAAATCTCAAACTCGGGCTTGTAATCCGCAATCAAAGCAAAGGCCTCAGGGTCCACTTCGAACAGAACATCGGTGTCTGATTTGCGGACCGCATAAATAAGATCGCTGTCAGCGACGGCAAGTTCGCGCTCTTCAAATGGCTCAAGAAGAACTATCTCTCGCATTCGGTCAAGTCGGAATACCCGGGCCTCTTGGTTGCTGCGACAAAAACCCTTTAAAAACCAATTTGTTTCTCGAGATTCCAGCAGTTGCGGTTCGATTTCTCGGATTGTGATTTCACCAGCTGAATTTATGTAGGAGCACTTCAATGCTCTCGATTCGGCTACTGCTTGTCTGACAAGAGCTAAGTCACTGTCTCCATGATTGGGATGAACCACAAATGGCAGCTCCTTCGTACTCAATGCACCTCGACCAAGAATGTCCAGTAATTCTTTGATTTGCACTTGATCCTTACTGTCAACCAGATTCATGAGGTACGAAAGACCACTGGCAATAGCGGCTGCTTGCCTAGTAGAAAGTCTAGGTACAGCCTCAAGCGTTGGCGCGAAACTTAGATCAACAATGCCCTCTTCCAAAAGGTCGTAGTCAAGAAAGAAAAGTTCATCTGGTCGATACATTCCCACTCCAGAAAGGGAGATGGTCACCACAGCTGAGCGGATTTCCTTATCTGTGACTTGGAAGTGATTAGCGATGTCAGCTAGTTTCTGTTGACGGTTGTTGATTAGATAGCCCGTAAGAGCCAACATGAAGTTATAGCGATCTGCGCCACTCAGGCTTGAGCTTCTAGGCATGAACGTCACTAACTTTTTGCAAATTTGCCCTGATTAGATCTGCGAGTTGTTTTGGTTCAACAACCTCTATTTCATCAGCAAATTCCATGAGCTCTTCGGCGAATAGGTATAGGTCCATAAAGTTGACTTCAAACTCTGTCTGGCCCGCAGCCAAATCGAAATGAAACCAGGCGGCGCTGGCGGGCGAGGTTCTTAGCTTCGCTGTCTGAGAAAGTTTGTGAAGCTCTAGGTCAGCAAGTGTCTTTGCGACCTCACCAGTTTCGGGAGCTTCAAAGGTCACGTCCTGGATATCAATTTCAGAAACTATGCGCTTTAGAAGAAAGTTCCTTGGCTCGTCCCGGTCAAGGTCGAAACCAATCAGTAGCCATTGACCCCCAATGTTCTGCAGTGACCAAGGTTCGATGTTTCGAACCGAAAAATCACTCTCGCCAGGTTTTAGATAGTCAAAAGAAACTCTTGAGCAAGATTCAATTGCTGTCGATAGCGGTAGGAAACAAGGTTCGTGAGTTCGGATTCTTGGTGCGATGCCTATCAGCGAGCTTGCGTCCGCCTTTTCTCCCATTGCGCGGATGCGATGAATCGCCCTATTTGCATCAGCTGAGAGTGATGCTTTAGCCCAAACCTGCGCAGCTAGATTCAAAAGCGCTACCTGCTTTGAAGTAAGTGTTAGCCCCTTTGGCCAGACGAAATCCTCATTTGCAATTAGGTAGCGAAACTCCTGATTGTCCCCCATTGCTTCCTGCGGGATAAAAGACCTCCAAGGTATACCAGCGCTGGTTAGAAGAGTCTTATCCCGCTCAAACATACGGTTGATTGCGCTTAGGTCTCCATCGGGTTCGAAAGTTTCTTTATAGCCCTGAACGGTAGCGAAAATCTCCGATTTGGACAGACCATTTCCTGCTACCAATAGTGCGCAGGTCAGATTGAATAAACGCTCCGATAGATCAATCTTCTCAGGCATGTTAGCTAGTTGTTGGTTCCCAGAATGTCGATAACGAAAACAAGCGTTGCTCCTGGAGGAATTGAGCCAGCTCCAGCATCACCGTAGCCAAGGGCTGGCGGAATCACAGCAATAACTTGAGAGCCAACTGGTTGCCCAATCACCGCAGACAAGAACCCTTCAATCAAAGCTCCGTCTTGCATCTGGAACTGCACTGCTTGTCCGGAGTCCCAACTCGAATCAAACTTTTCTGAACCATCCCATAGAAAACCGCTGTAGTGAAGCGTGACGAGCTGACCTTCTTCAACGAGATCACCTGAACCGCGAATCAGCTGTGCGACTCGAAGCTCAGTTGGAGCGGGAGTTTTTGGAATCGTGACACCAGGTACTCCATCTGGAGTGGTGACGACAGTTGGAAGTCCCGCTTCTGGAGCAACGCTAGAGCCGGTTGCCTTTTCAAGAAAGACGCGCTTTAGATCAATGACGAAAATAAATGAGTCAGCCGCGCCCACACCTAGAGCAGGGACACCCTCTCCGCTGTGAGCTTGGTCTGGAGGAATAATGGCAACAATACGTGAACCTTCTTTTGCACCAGCTAATGCCTCGCAGAAATTAGGAACTTCTCCTGGACCAAAAGCTCCAGTCTGGGTCTGAGTGCCGTCAAAGCTTGACTGTTGGATAAGCTGCCCGTTGCCACCGTTGTAGCCTGCGAATTCAAACTCAACAAGGTTGCGCCCAGTAAATACCGGACCATCTCCAGCAATTACCACGCGGGACTGAATTGATTCGGCACTTAGCGGTGAGGGGAAGCTGACAACTGGTTTCTCCTCAAGTGATCCGGTGACTGAAATCGATTCCACCTGCGCGCCAGTTTCAAACCCGGCACAAGCATAGTTCTCAGCCGCGGCGCAACTGGTAAGTGAGGCAGTCAGGACAATGCTGGAAAGCAAAAGAATCGATTTTTTCAATGGAGGCAACTTTCTGAATGAGTTATTCAAAGTTTACTGGCCGATGGGACCTAAAAAGCTGACTACTAGGAGGTGGCCTTACGGACAGTTTTGCGAAGCTTCTTCTCAGAAACCTTGCGCTCCCCTAAGCCTTCAGGATTCCAAGCTAAGACATCTTCCTCCTTGTACTCGGTCGATTTCACCTTGGATTTGAACTGGGGCAAAACTACTCCTGGTGCGAGGCGGCGTGCAGTAAGCAAAAAGCCAGTATGAGAAATCATCCGATGCTCTGGCCTAACCGCTAATCCCTGAAGGTGCCAGGGT
>WLFS01000013.1 GCA_009703635.1 Actinomycetota bacterium | reverse complement strand
TTTACTTTGCTGCACGACAGTGAGAAACAAGCTTTCAGCGCTCAACTGGATTCTTTTGGGGCAAACACTACTTTCCTAGTTGATACCTACAACATCTAAGCAGGAATTGAAAATGCCATCAGCGTGGCAGGGACAAAACTCGGCGGTGTTCGCATTGATTCCGGAGATTTACCAATCGAGGTAGCCAAAGCTCGACGCTTACTAGACAAACTAGGAGCAAACGAGACCAAGATCACCGTGACTAATGACCTTGATGAATTTGCCATCGCTTCGCTGGCGGCGGCACCGGTTGACACCTACGGTGTTGGCACTTCCGTAGTCACAGGTTCTGGGGTTCCGGCTGCCGGGTTTGTATACAAAATGGTGGCGTTCCAAAACGAATCAGGTGAATGGCACGCGGTTTCTAAGCAGTCAGCTAAAAAGACCAACCTCGGTGGGAAAAAGCATGCGGCTCGCGCTCATGAGAACCAGATCGCAACTGCTGAAGTTGTTTCGACAGCCCAGGAAGATTTGGCTGCAGGACAAAGGCAGCTTTTAGTCGATCTTGTTATTCAAGGTGAGATCCAAACAGGGCTGCTTGGAAAATCTGGTGTTGATGCAGCAAGGGCTCATCATGCACAGGTGAAAGCGGAACTTCCCGCAAGTGCACATCGACTAACTAAAGGTGAGCCTGCGATCCCAACTAAATTCGTTTAGCTCTTGTCCTCATCGCCAGGCTTTAGCTTGGAGTGTATTTCCTTGCAGGCTGGACAAATTGGAAAGTTCTTTGGATCTCGACCCGGCACCCAAACTTTTCCGCAAAGCGCAATAACCGGTGTGCCCATGACGGCCGACTCAACGATTTTTTCCTTTTTCACGTAGTGAGAAAAACGGTCATGATCGCCTGGCTCAACTAGCCTTGGGGCCGAAGTCGTGTCGGTACCAAACTCGCTGGTTTCGGATGGTGCGATCTGATTCAAAGAGGTCACTTCCGGTGTTTATTCATTAGCTTCTTGCAAAACAACATCAAATGTCATTTTGACATCGTTTCTAATCAATTCGATCTTAACCTTGGCTCCGGCTGGCTCTTGCCTTACGGCAGCCGTTAGCTCACTGGCCGTTGTCACAGGTTTTCCGTTCATGGTTGTAATTACGTCACCCGCCAAAATTCCCGCTTCTTCAGCTGCTCCCCCTGGAGTTAACTCAACAACTGTCACTCCAATCGAAAATCCAGCACCATCCTCAGATGACATCGAATCCGAAACCAAAGCTCCGAGAAGGCCGTGGCTGACCTCTCCGGTAGTCATGATTTCGTTGGCGATACGCTGTGCGACGTTCGCCGGAATTGCAAACCCCACTCCAATGTTTCCTGCCTGGCCAAAAGAGCCAGCGTTGGCAATTGCAACATTCACGCCTATGAGCTCACCTTTGTCATTTACCAAAGCACCGCCGGAGTTTCCAGGATTGATGGCTGCATCGGTCTGTATAACACTTAGGTTGATAGGTCTTCCAGCATCTCCCGACCAGAACTCAAGACTGCTCTGATCTGGTGATTCAGAGGAAGCAACCTGAATGGTTCGGTTCAATGCAGAAACGATTCCGCGAGTCACTGTTGCCTCAAGTCCAAGTGGTGCACCAATGGCAACCACCTGATCGCCAACATTCACCATTGAGGAGTTTGCAAAAACAATTGGAGTCAATGGCTTGGTGGGTTCAATCTTCACAACTGCCAGATCGTTAGTTGGATCAGCACCGACTAGTTTTGCCGAGAAGACACCGCCATCGCTGGTTCTAACGGATAACCGGACGTTCTCAGTGGTTCCATTGATGCTAACCACATGGGCGTTTGTCAGAATATATCCATCGGCTGAAAGCACAACCCCAGAACCGTTGCCGCCTTGAGAGTCACCGGCTACGCGAATAGTTACGACAGCTGGAGCTGCAGTTGCAGAGGCAGCTGTCACCCAGTTGACGTTCTCTAGATCGTTGACAACAATCGCAGCTGGTCTAGATAGGTAATTGAAGGCAACCACACCTGCACCGGAACCAACCGTGGCACCAATGATTGCTCCCAAAACTGCAACAGAGGTGGCGGTAAAGAAGGTCAGGCGCTTTTCGCGGACTCGCTTCTTCTTTGCCTTGGCAGGCGTAAGAGCAACCGGAGGGTCAAACAAGAACTGATTGTTGTAGCTGTTCTTGCGACTGAGTGAGCTTTGCTCGGGTTCTAGCTTGGTCAATGCGGTGGCCTTTCGTCTGTTCCAATAATGACAAATTTGTCTGAACAGATACTGAGAGAAACCCTAGACCAAGCAGATAGATTCCCCAGAATCGCCTATATGTCGCAACCGAATACCCCAGCTCGGCCCAAGCAATCGGCACCAACCAGCAAGGCTCCCTGAGTGCTCTGATCGGCTTTGAAACCAAAGGCCCCAACCACTACTTCCAGCAAGTTGCTTTCAATCAATAAGGTTCCATCAACTGCCTCCCAGGCACTTTCTCCCACGAGTCGATAACTAACCGAATACTCCACAAAGGCTCGGATTTGATACTTACCCGTGGTTTTGAATTCCCGCTGGGTATCAGCGCCGTCCGCAAGCAATCCATCACTAAATGTCCATTTCGAACGCACCGGAACAAAGTGAACTTCAGCTTGTCTTCCTAAAACAATCCCCGAACCGTAGTGCGAACTTGGATTCGAGGAGAATTTTGCTAACTGTCCGCGGCTTAGTACCTTGGCTGGAAACACCGAGGCAATCAAAGGATTCGGTTCAAACTCGACAGCATCCGCTGCTGAATAAGACTCCCCTGGGATATCAATGGTTATGGTTTCGGTGATTGTCATGGTCTTTGTTTTTAGAACCGGCTTCGGGGTTGGCTTTGGCGCAGCGACCACTTTTGGTGCAGGTGAACAAATTGACTCAACCCAACGCTGCGCCGCATCGGCAGATCTGGGCATTGATGCCATTTGAGATGCGCTTGGGCAACTAACTACTTCAACCACAGGTTTGGGTGCGGTCGCGCTTGCAGGTTTAGCAGCCGGTTTCGGTGCGGGTTTTGGTGCGGGCTTGGGCTTTGGTGGAACTGGAACCGTCACAGTCTTGGTGATAGTTTGCGTGGTGGATGACCCTGGTGAAGAAGACCTTGAGCCAGCACAGACCGTGACTGACCCCGAACCTAATTTCGAACCATGACTTAGGCCGGAACCAGAGGATCCGGAACTGCAGGCCATCGCCAAGGAATTATCAAAGTTCACGAAAGCTGCTGCAATAAGAATGCTTGTCAAAGCAAAACTTGCTCGCTGAATTTTTCTCATGTCGGAGAAGCTAAGACAGATTCTTGCTGTTTGCAGAAGTTGTCCACAAAGCGAAAAACCCCATCTAAGAAGATGGGGTTTTACAAGTGGTTGCGGGGGCAGGATTTGAACCTACGACCTCCGGGTTATGAGCCCGGCGAGCTACCGAACTGCTCCACCCCGCGGCGAAGTTCTAATCTATCACTTTTGAAGCTTGTGCTGCCAACTTCCTATTTGCCTGCATCCAGTGCTGCTTGAATAGCTCGCTTTAGTTTCTCTTCAGCTTTACCAAATGCGGTCCAGTCTCCGATGGCCATAGCGGCTTCCTTTTCCTGGATTGCTTCTAGGGCCTGCTGCAAGGCAAGCTCTAGGTTTGGCGATACTGGAACATCAGTTCCAGGCTCTGTTGGTCCAGCATCTGGATCGGTTGGAGTTGGAGTTGGGTTCATGCCGGAAGAACCAAACAGTGAAGTCAACGCCTGATCCAATGTGTCTTCGAAGGCAATCTGGTCACCGAAGGCAACCAAGATCTTCTGAAGCAACGGGAAGCTAGTTTCACCAGTGGACTGGATGTAAACCGGCTGCACGTAAAGCAATCCGCCTCCAACAGGTAAAGTCAACAAGTTTCCATTTAGAACCCTGGTTGATCCCTGTCGCAAAATGTTTAGAAGTTTTGAAACTTCAGAGTCAGCATTGAAGTTGTTTTGAACCTGTCCAGGTCCTGGAACAATCGTGCTTTTTGGAAGTGTGAGCAGTGTGAGCCTTCCGTATTCTCCTGATTTCTTGCCATCTTCAGAACCTGCGTTGGCGTTTGCCACCAAGTATCCGGTTAGAACGTTTCTAGAAGATTCTCCGGTCGACCTTGGAATGAAGGTTGAGTAAATCGAGAACTCAGGGGAATCAGTTCCTGGAACCTGCATGGTCAAGTAGTAAGGAGGTTGCAAAGTACCGATACCTTGACCGCCAACAGGATCGTTTGGAGTCATCCAAGCATCCTGCTGAGAGTAGAAAGCTCCAGCTTCGTCAACGTGGTAGCTACCTAGTAGTGCGCGCTGAACCTTGAACAGATCAGCTGGGTATCTAACGTGTGAGAGTAGCTCTCCGGACATCGAAGAAAGCGGCTGAATGGTGTCTGGGAAGACCTTCATCCAGGTTTTTAGAATCGGATCTTTTTCGTCCCACTCATACAAAGTCACCTTGCCGTCATAAGCATTGACTGTTGCCTTGACGGAGTTGCGAATGTAGTTGACCTGGCCTCTAAGGAATACGCCAGGTGAGTTGCTGTCAGAAACAATCTGAGCTAGCTCCTCTGAACGAGAGTATGGGTAGTTGTTGGAGGTTGTGTAGCCATCAACAATCCAAAGTAGCTCTCCATCAACAACTGCTGGATAAACATCTGAGTCCAGCTCCAAAAATGGTGCTACCGCTGCAACTCTCTGACGCGGGTCGCGGTCATAAAGAATCTGTGACTCGGAGGTGATTGCATCCGATAGCAAGATCTGCTCGCTCTGGAACTTCAACGCGTAGGCAAGGCGTGGAATGATTCCAGAAATCATCGGACCTCCATCACCGGAGAAGGTGTTGTAGGTCTGGTCGTTCTCGCCCTCGCCAGCTGGGAAGTCAAGCTCTAATGGCTCTGCTCCCTCAGGCGCTCCAACGATTGAGTAGGCAGGTGAGTTCTCACCAAAGTAAACGCGTGGCTCATAGGTGCCGAGCTTTCCAGTGGTTGGGATACCTGATTGCATAAATACCGGCTGACCATCAACAGTTCGCTGGTTTCCGTAGGCTGCAACTACTCCATAGCCGTGGGTGTAAACGATGGTGTTGTTGTACCAGGACTGTGAATCTCCAAGACCTGCTTGGTTTAGTTCACGAACGGCCAACACGGTGTCCTGAACAACTCCATCTACGTTGTAGCGACCAACATCAAGTAGGTTCGGGAAGTTGTAATACTGACGGAACTGCTCGAGCTGCCTAAATGAGGAGCTAACTAGAGCTGGATCAATAATTCGAATAGAAGCGGTAGTTTCAGCATCTTCTCGAAGCGCGCCAGGGGTGGCGTCAGTGGTGGCGTTGTACTCAACATTTAGTACGTCATCGATGCCGTAGGCCGCTCGAGTGGCTGATAGGTTGCGATCGATATATGGCGCTTCTAGAGTTCGCTCGTTTGGTACCACCTGGAAAGTTTGAATCGCCCAAGGGAATAATCCACCAAGGATAAGTGAGCTAACAACCATCAAACCAGTTGCTATAACCGGCAGGCGCCACTTACCAACAAAGGCTGCGACCAAGAACAACAGTGCAACCACAACAGAAATTAGAGCCAGAATCTGTAGCCCTGGAATTGCAGCATAAACATCCGAGTAAGTAGCCCCAGTGAATAGTCCGCTTGAGCTAGTCATCGTTAGGTACTGATCTAACCAAAGCGATGCGCCTTGAACCAATAGGTACAAAAACGCCAACAGGCCAATCTGGATTCGAGCAGCCTTTGACACAAAAGTCTCGCGGCCATTGAACTTGATGCTGCCGTAAATGATGTGAACACCAGCGGTTAGCAGCAAGCTAATAAGGAATGCTCCGGATAGGAATCCAACCAGACCAACCAGGAATGGAAGATCGAAGATGTAGAAGGAGATGTCTAAGCCAAACTGCGGGTCAGTTTCGCCAAACGGTGTTCTATTCAGATAGCTAAGAACAATTCCCCAAGACGGAGCAACGGCTAGTCCAGCCAAGACACCAAGACCTAGAGGAACACCAATCATCACTACGCGACGAAGCTGCTCTAGTAGCTGGCGGTACTGCTCAAATGGAGAGCTCTCATCCGGGAAGCGGATGTAGACGGGCCTAAAACGGTAAGCAAGCCACAAGCTAACTCCGGTGATCAATGCAAACGAAACAGCACCTGCTGCAAACAGTGCCGACTGCGCAAAAATCTGTGAAGTTAGAACACTCAAGAAACCAAGCTGGTCAAACCAAAGAACGTTTGTGTAAAGATCAGCCACGCTAAATAGAATCGCTCCGATTCCAACCAGAATTACTAAAGCGATAGTTGCCGGCGAAATTCTCGGTCGGCCCAAAGGTGCAGCGGTAGCTTGAGTCATGATTCTCCCGTTTTCTATTTGGTACAGTTAGGCAGGCTTGCCAAGTCTTGGTTCTTTGAAAGTTTTTCTAGTGCCGAAACGGCATCTGAGAGTTTCTCTATTTTAACAACCCTTAGGCCATCTGGTTCATTTCCTGCAATTTCAGGACAATTGCCAGCCGGTGCCAAAAACACGGTAGCTCCAGCAGCTTTGGCCCCGTGAAGTTTCAAAACCACTCCACCGATTGGCCCAACAACGCCAGATTGCTGAATTGTTCCGGTACCGGCAACGTGGAGCCCTCCAGTGATATCTCCTGGCGTCAGCCGGTCAATGATTCCTAGAGCAAACATCATGCCACCGGAAGGTCCACCGACTTCTCCAAGCTGAAGTTCAATATCAACCGGGAAGTCATACTTGTAGCCAACCAAAAGACCAAGTCGGTAGTTTCCCTCTGCGTCTTTGACCGGAGTCACTTCTTCAGTGATTTCAATTCCTTTGCGGCTGACTGTGACTTCAACAGAAGCTTTCTCATCCCACGCTCCAACAATGGATCTAAGCTGCTCGATGCTGGTGAGTCTTTGGCCATCAACGGAAATGACAAAATCCGCAGCAACTAACTTTCCGCTCGATGGCGAATCAGCTGTCACCTGAGCGATGTAAATCTCTCTAGGAGTTTCATAATCCAAATAGCGAAGTGCTGCAGCAATAGCATCCTGTTGCGAAACTTCCATCATGGCGCTGGATTCAGCTCGAATCTCTTCGCTGGTTCGATCTGGCGGGTATAAAGCCTCAACCGGAACAACCTTTTGATTTGCATCGAGCCATGCAAAACCAATTTCGATCCAACTCGGTGTGCGCTCTGGTCGACCTACGATGCTGACGGTCAGAACATCAAGTTGACCTTCGGATTCGAAGCTTTGCTGATTGTTGATCTGGATTACCGGTTCGCCATCAACTTCTCCCAGCACATCAAATGTTGGTCCTGGTCGCTCAATTAGATAAGGCGTTGGCAAAACAACCAGTGTCACAAGCCCTAAAAAGAAAGTCAGCGCTACGAAGAATCCGAGGCCGCGCTTGGCTGAAACCATAGCTTTCGATCCGCCCCGTTGTCTTTGGAAAAAGGTCATTACCGCCCTAAAAACTTTGATTGTCTTCAAGCCTAGGTCAGCCCTTCTTTCAAATGAGCGTATTAGCTCACGCTCTCGGCGAACACCCAGAAAGCAAGAGCTAAGCACCCAGCCGATTCCCATTTTGAGCAAGTAACCTAATGCTGTAGCTAGCTAAGGAGCTTTTCGTGGACGAGCAAAAACCAGAGGATTTTGAAGCATTGCTTCGTCGCTTCCTCGCGGGCGAGCCACTAGATCCAGAACAGATCGCTAAAGCTGCAGGTCTTCCAGTTGATCCGGCTGCCCTGCAGCAACTTTTATCCAAGCTCACTTCGGCAATCGTTCCTGGAGAAACAACCGAAGGATTGAACTGGTCATTGGTTGAAACCCAGGCCAAGCAAATTGCTGGCGCGAACTCAAGACCAGTTCCTGAATCAGTGGGCAAAGCTATCGATGCGGCAATGGCAACCGGAAGCCTTTGGTTAGATGAGGTCACCGAAGTTGCCTCCATCACCTCAGAGCCGAAACTACTCTCCAGAGAGTTATGGGTTGCAGACTCACTCGGCCTATTCAAAGATCTCGCAACTCCTGTTGCTAACAGAATGTCTGAGGCGTTGACCGAAAACTTCAAAGAGAACCTGCCTGAGGAATTCTCAGGGTTTATGTCACAAGCTAGCGGCCTGATGAAATCAGCCGGTTCTGTGATGTTTGCGATGCAAATGGGTCAAGCCCTCGGACGAATGGCAGAAGAAGTCCTTAGCGCGGGAGACATCGGGCTTCCAATCTTTAAGGAACCTCGTCCGGCTTTTGTCGCCCAGAACTTAGCGCAACTTGTTGACTCACTCGAAGAAGATTCCGATCAGGTCTATTTCTACTTTGTTATTCGTGAGCTTGCCCACGCCAGGCTTTTCAAGCAGAGCAAGTGGCTGCGCGATTACACAGTGAACCTAATAACTGCCTATGCCAGAGAGATTTCCATCGATAACACCCGCATCATTGAGATGTCGGAAAACTTTGACCCGGCTGATATCGGCAACATCCAAAAGGCCTTCGAATCAGGATCCCTAATTGCACCTAGAACCCCTTCGCAAACAATCGCACTAGAGCGAATCGAAACCGTACTAGCCCTAATCGAAGGATGGGTCGATTGCGTGACTCAAGCGGCAACTACTCGTCTTCCTCGATCGGCAGCTATTGCCGAGGTGGTTAGAAGAAAGCGCTCTGCTGGTGGGCCAGCCGAAAAAACCTTCTTGACTCT
>WLFS01000012.1 GCA_009703635.1 Actinomycetota bacterium | reverse complement strand
TTAGGCTTTTGAGCGTGCGGCCAGCCAAACCATAAGGGCTTTTTGGGCATGCAAGCGGTTTTCGGCCTGATCCCAAACAACCGACTGCGGACTATCCAGTACATCCGCTGCTATTTCATAGCCCCGATAGGCAGGAAGGCAGTGCAAAACGATGGCCTCTGGCTTTGCAAGGCTCATTAGTTCAGGATTGAGAGTAAACCCGGCAAAGTCCTTTAGCTTTTGCTCTTTCTCGGCTTCTTGACCCATCGATATCCAGGTATCGGTGGCAACTACGTCGCTATCAATCAGTGCAAGCTTTGGGTCGGTATAGACATCGATCGAACCGCCAGTTTGAAGAGCAATCTCCTCGGCCCTTCGGTAAATTCTCGGATTCGGCTGATAACCCGCTGGCCCGGCTATCCGGATTTTCATGCCAGCGGTCACTCCAGCCAGCATGTACGAATGGCACATGTTATTTGAGGCGTCCCCGATGTAGGAAAGTACTTTGCCCTTGAGCGAACCAAGCTGCTCTCGAATAGTCATCAAATCCGCCAACAATTGGCAGGGGTGAAAATCATCGCTCAGGCTATTGATTACTGGCACCCTTGAATTAGCTGCCATCTGCTCAAGACCGCTTTGGGCAAAAGTTCGCCAAACAATCATGGCAACTTGTCGTTCTAGAACCTTTGCGGTATCGGCTACCGATTCCTTGACCCCCAGCTGACTTGACCCAGAATCCATGATCAGAGGGGATCCCCCGAGATCAGAAACTCCAACTGCAAAAGAAACTCTTGTTCGAGTTGAGGTCTTATCGAAAATTAGAGCAACTGTTTGTGGTCCAGCAAAAGTCTTGTCCGAATAAGGGCTGGCCTTGAGTTGTACAGCAAGATCCAGAATTTCAGACTGCTCTTCGGGAGAAATGTCATCATCACGCAAAAAATGACGGGTCATAGCAAATCTCCTCTCGAAGTTTCTAAGGTAGCACCAAGGTGCCAACACCGCTGGAGGTGAAGATCTCGAGCAAGATGCTGTGAGGCGCACGCCCGTCAATAATGTGAGCCCTGGGCACTCCCCCAGCAAGCGCATTCAGGCAAGCCTGCATCTTCGGAATCATTCCCGATTCAAGTTGTGGAAGCAGTTCAGTCAGCTCAGCAACACGAATTTCGGAAATCAAAGAGTCTTTGTTAGGCCAATTGCTATAAAGCCCTGCGACGTCGGTGAGAAGAAGTAGTTTTTCCGCTCCCAACGCAACTGCCAGCGAAGCTGCTGCCAAATCTGCATTGACGTTCAGAAGCGAGCCATCAGAACCGGGCGCGACTGTTGACACAATTGGCACCACCCCAGCAGCCAGTGCTTCCAGAACGATGCGTGGATTTACTTGGGTAACCTCTCCCACTAAACCAACATCAAGTGGGTTCCCTGCTTGATCTGCTGTGGTTTGCTCGGCCCTAAATAAGTTGGAGTCTTCTCCGGACAAAACTAGAGTTTTTGCGCCCGCATCTTCAACTAGCTTGGCTAATTGCGCGGAGATCTGATTTCTCAAGACATCCTTGACAACATTCATAACCTCAGGGGAAGTGACCCTTAGGCCTGATCGAAACTCAGTTTCGATTCCAAGTTCTGCAAGCCTTGCGGTTATCTGCGGCCCCCCACCATGAACAACCACTGGTTTGATACCAACAAATCTTAGATACGCCATGTCTTCGGCAAATGCCTTGGTTAGTTGCTCGTCCACCATCGCATTGCCACCGAATTTGATGACTACAACTTTTCCGTGAAAATCTTGGAGCCAAGGCAGCGACTCGATGAGCGTTTCAGCTTTGATGCGTGCCAGAGCTGCGTCCTGAATCTGACTTTGGCTCATTAGCTGGAATACTCACTGTTCTCGATTACGTACTCTTTGGTCAAATCGTTTGTCAAAATTGTTGCCCTTTGATCCCCAGAGTTCAAGCCAATCCGAATAAAAACTTCGCGCGAAGCCAGATTGACCAGTGAGCGGTCTTGGTCAGGGCCACCTTTAGATGAAACTCGAACGCCGTTTATCTCAACGTCAATATCGTATGGGTCATACTCTGCCGCTGTTGTTCCGATTGCGGCGAGGATTCTTCCCCAATTGGGATCATTGCCATAGATGGCTGTCTTGAACAAATTGTTTCTTGCGATTGCTCTTCCAACCTCGAGAGCGTCAGCCTCCGATGCTGCACCTTGAACCTCAATAGCTATTTCGTGGGCAGCACCTTCGGCGTCCTTCATCAGCTGTCTGGCCAAATCCATACAGACATCAACCAGTAAACTTTGGAACTCTTCAGCCTCAGCCTTGATTCCACTTGCCCCAGAAGATAAAAGAATCACCGTGTCATTGGTAGAGGTGCAACCATCTGAATCGAGTCGGTCAAAGGAGACTGAAGTTGCCGCCCGAAGATGATCATCGATGGTTGAGACCTCGGCATCGGTGGTGATAACTACCAGCATGGTTGCAAGGGCTGGAGCGAGCATTCCAGCTCCTTTTGCCATTCCACCAATCTTCCATCCGGCACTAGATGTGGCGGTCGCAAGTTTTGGGACTGAATCAGTTGTCATAATCGCGTGTGCGGAGTCAGCTCCTCCATCTACCGACATGCCTTTGCAGGCTGAAGCAATTGCTGGGTAAAGCTTGTCGGTATCGAGTGCTACTCCAATTAGGCCTGTTGAACACACCAATACATCTTGGGCGGACAGATCAAGAGCATCAGCTACTAGCTCAGCCGATTTATGGGTGGTTTGAAATCCCTGGGCTCCGGTGTAGCAATTAGCTCCGCCACTATTTAGAACAACCGCTCTGCAGGCACCATCCTTTATGGCCTCCATTGACCAAAGCACCGGGTTCGCCTTTGCTCGGTTGCTGGTAAAAACCGCAGCCGCATCATCCTTAGGTCCCACGTTCTGAATGACGGTGACATCGAGCTTGCCATTTGATTTCAGACCCGCAGCTACCGATCCTGCCTTGAAACCTTCTGCAAATGTTACGCTCACGAGCTAAACCCAATTCCTTCAAGTCCAAGACCCTCTTCGAAACCAAGAGCAAGGTTCAGAGATTGAATTGCTGCACCAGCTGTTCCCTTTACTAAGTTGTCAATTGCACAAACGATTACCACTCTTCCAGAATGTTCATCCAACGAAAGACCAATTGTTGCGTTGTTTGATCCGGCGAGATCTCCAGTATTTGGAAACTCGCCTTCGGGAAGAACGTGGATAAATTGTTCATCGCCATATGCGTCGAGGTAAACCTCACGAAGTGCGCTCAGCGTCGTACCAGCCTTAGCCTTAGCGGTATTCACCGAAAGAATCCCACGAAACATCGGCACCAATACCGGAGTAAATGACACGCTCACCTTTTGGCCGGCAGCATTCGCTAGGTTCTGCTCAATTTCTGGAGTGTGGCGGTGAACTCCTCCAACGCCGTATGCATGCGACGATCCTTCGCCGTCACTTACCTTTTCGGCAATAGGAGTTCTTCCGGCACCTGAAGTTCCAACCGAAAGAATCGAAACTATGTCAGCTGGCTCAATTAAACCTGCGGTGAGTGCAGGTGCTAGCCCCAAAGTAATTGCTGTGACGTTGCAGCCTGGGACTGCTACTCGGTTCACGTTTTTTAGTCGACCGCGCTGTTTGCCGCCTACGGCCAGGGTAAGTTCGGGAAGTCCGTAGCTCCAGGTTCCTGCGTGCTTAGTTCCGTAGAACTTTTCCCAATCGTTTGCATTCTCAAGTCTAAAATCTGCACCGCAGTCGAGAATCAATTTGGTATCCCCAAGCCAACTGGCGACCTCGGCGCTTTTGGAATGCGGCATAGCTAGAAACACCACGTCGTGCCCTTGCAAGTTGGCTGCATTAGTTTCAACAAAGACTAGATCCGCGTGTGCCGAGTTTTCGGGATGCAAAGATGACACGCTTTGTCCAACGTTGCTGTTAGCCGTCACGGTTTTCAGTTCCAACTCAGGGTTATGTGCGACCAAGCGCATCAGCTCGCCGCCAACGTATCCGCTGGCTCCGGCGATCGCAACAGTCAAAGCCATCTCGGACTCCCTTCGGCTGATTGGTTTAGGAACGAATTTCTGCGCTAAATTTTTGTTTTGCTTTTTCAACACCAGCATCGCGAGCTTCGCTCGCCTCCGCCTGAGTCAAGGTTCGATCCATCGCTCGGAATCTAAGGGCAAAAGTTAGGGACTTCGAACCCTCAGGAACATTAGAACCTCGGTAGTCATCGGTCAATGAGATTTCCTCGAGCAGTTCACCCGCTCCTTCTCGAACAGCAGCCAAAACGTCAGCTGCTGGAGTTTCGATCTTTACAACTAGGGAAAGATCCTGCGTAGCAGCGGGTAAAGTTCCAATCGGTCTTGCGGTCACAGAGGCAGGGGCAACAGCAAACAATGCGTCTAGGTCGATCTCAAAAACTCCAACGGTTCTAGGAAGATCGTGGGATTTGCTAATTGAAGGATTCAATTCCCCGACCACGCCAACTACCACTTTTCCAACCATCAGCTCAGCTGAGCGTCCTGAATGAAGACCTTTTGGCTTGGCTTGACGAACGGTTAGTTCGACTCCGACAGCAGAGCCAACAACTCGCGCTGCCTCTAGAGCATCTTCAACTCCTGCGGTGACTGACTTAGCTCCAGGCTGAGAACCAAGTCTTGAACCTAGAAACAAACCGGCAAGATGCTTGGGCTGATTCGGAATTCCCTTTTCCAGATTTGCAATTTGTTCTGCAGAAGGCCTCGCACTGGTATCTGGGAACACTGGGGGCTTTGCGCTGACCGAAACAAACACTGAGCCGTGTTCAACAATTGCCAAGTCAGTAAGACCGCGCGAAAGGTTTCTGCGAGCGGTATCAATAAGTCCAGGAAGAAGTGACATCCGAAGTGATCCAGCTTCTTCTTGGATTGGGTTCGCTAGGGCTACAGCTTTGGAAGCGTCAGCAAAGAGATTGTTTGAGTCGGCTGAGACAAATGGGTAGCTCAGAATTTCAGTGCAACCGGCTGCAGCAAGTGAATTCAGAGCAGAGGCTCTAAAGTTCTGCTCCCTGGTTAAACCTCGCCCCGGAGGCGCAACTGGCAACAATGAAGGAATTCGGTCATAACCAGTGATTCGAGCAATCTCTTCAACTAGGTCAGTCTTGTGCAGAAGATCAGGTCTCCAGCTAGGTGCAACTACCTTTAGTCCCGCCTTGTCGGCGCTGACTTCGGCACCGATGTCACGAAGCACTTTCTCAATTTCCTGCTGGCTGTAATCAACACCCATCAATTCGCTGGCAAATCCGTTGGGTAGCAAAATATCCTTGGCTGGTTCAAAGTCAGAGAATGTTGCGCCAAGGGTGCCAGCTTTGCCACCTGCGTGAAGTTCCAATAGCTGAATCACTCTCGCTGAAGCTAGTTCCCCAATTCGTGGGTCAACGCCACGTTCGTAGCGCTTTGAGGCCTCGGAGAAAAGCCTGTGTCTTCTTGCAGTTCTGGCTACAGAAACACCATCGAAGTGAGCAGTTTCAATCAAAACATTTTTGGTAGTTTCTGAAACTTCTGTAGTGAAGCCACCCATAACTCCAGCCAGACCAATTGGACCGGAATCGTCGGTGATAAGCAGGTCTTCTTCGCTGAGCTTTCGCTCTTGGCCATCGAGTGTCTTTAGCGTTTCACCCTTTTTTGCACGACGAATGGTTAGGCCGCCTTTGATCTTGTCAAGATCGTACGCGTGGACTGGTTGACCTAGTTCAAGCATCACGTAGTTAGTGATATCTACCGCTAGAGAAATTGACCGCATACCGGCAAGTTTTAGTCTGGCGCGCATCCAAGTAGGAGTCGGCTTCGAAGCGTCTATTCCAGTCACAGTTCGAAGTACGAAACTCTGGGAAGTCTTGCGTTCACGAATTGGAGCGGAGTCTTGGATTACTAGACCAAAACCTTCTGCCTTTACTGGCTGAGCGTTCTGGGCTGGATCTCGGAACTTAGCTCCGGTTGCGTGTGAATACTCTCTAGCTACACCTCGGATTGAGAGGCAGTAGCCACGGTCTGGAAGAACGTTTATTTCAGCCGCACTGTCAAACAGCCCAAGAAGTTCAACTGCATCGGTACCAACTTTTGGATCAAGGCCCATTGAAGCTAGGCGCAAGATGCCATCGTGATCGTCGGAAAGATTAAGTTCGCGGCCAGAAGCAATCATGCCGTCACTGGTGTGACCGTATGTTGATCGAGCCGAGATTACAAAGTTTCCAGGTAGCACAGCTCCTGGCAAGCTCACAACAACTTTGTCACCAACTTCAAAATTTGCTGCTCCGCAGACAATTCCCCGAACAGGTGCTCCCCCATCAGCGGCTTTGGATCCATCAGGGGCTACCTGAACCTGGCACCAGCGAATGGTTTTCCCATTTGCCTGCGGTTCGGCCACAAACTCCAAAACCTGACCAACAACTAGCGGTCCTTTCAAATCAAAGCTGTGAACAGCCTCTTCTTCAAAACCAACACGAACAAGTTGATCCATAACGGATTCAGGGGTTGCATCCGAAGGAAGATCAACATATTCACCAAGCCAACTGAGTGGGACTCTCATCTAGAGCACCATTCCAAACTGCTGGCTGAATCGCACATCGCCTTCGACCATGTCGTGCATGTCACTGACTTCGTTTCTAAACATCAAGGTGCGCTCGATGCCCATTCCAAATGCGAATCCGGAATAAACTTCAGGATCAATTCCACTGGCGCGTAAAACGTGCGGGTTCACCATTCCGCAACCGCCCCATTCCACCCATCGCGCGCCGCCTTTGGCACCGGGATGCCAAACATCTAGCTCAGCAGAAGGTTCGGTGAATGGGAAAAATGACGGACGAAGACGAATCTTTGCTTCTTCGCCGAACATAATGCGCGCGAAGTGCTCAAGAGTTCCACGAAGGTTCGCCATGCTCAACCCCTTGTCGATGGCAAGACCTTCTACTTGGTGAAAAACTGGGGTGTGAGTGGCATCCAACTCATCGGTTCTGAACACTCTTCCAGGGCACAGAACGTAGATGGGTACTTCCCTATCTAGCATTGATCGCACCTGAACAGGAGAAGTGTGGGTCCTAAGAACCAGCTTCTGCTCCGTTGGCTCAACAAAGAACGTGTCCTGCATGGCTCGAGCTGGGTGGTCGGCATCAAAGTTCAAAGCATCGAAGTTGAACCACTCGCTTTCAACTTCTGGCCCCTCAGCAATTTCCCAACCCATTCCCACAAACACATCGGAAATCTTCTCTTGGAGCAGACTCAGCGGGTGACGAGCGCCGGTTCGAGCGATTCTGCCCAAAGCAGTGATATCAATTGCTTCTTTCTCAAGAAGCTTGGCTTCTTCTGCGGCTGAAAGAACGCTTTCTCGAGCCTCAAAAGCTTCGGTGACTTTTGCCCTTGCCGAACCAACAATCTTTCCAGCTTCAGCTTTTTGATCCGCGGCTAGCTTTCCAAGCTTTGCGCTGAAGCCTGCCAATGCAGAACCGTCACCAAGAATGGAGCCTTTTACTTTTTTGAGCTCAGCGATAGAGCCGGCTTTGGTTATCTCCGCCAGGGCAGTCTCAATGGCCTTGTTGACCTCTGCTTGAGAAATACCCTCGGAGTTGGACATAGTTCTAAAGTTTACCGATTAGCTGTTCTGAGCGAAGGCTGACGCGTACATGCAAACGCTGGCAGCGGTAGCTAAATTCAAAGATTCAGCTGCTCCAAATATGGGAACCTGCACCAACTTGTCAGCCAGGGCTGAAACTTCTGGCTCCAGACCCCACGCTTCATTGCCAAATAGCCAAAGAGTGGGCTTAGCAAGCTCAGTGGAATAAATGGTGGCAAGTGACGCCCCCGCCACGTCAGCTCCTAATACAGCTAACCCAGCTTGCTTGAACTTCTCGAGTGAGGATGGAATATCTGCATCAATTACGAATGGTAGGTGGAACATCGAACCGGTGGTTGATCTAACAACCTTTGGGTTATAGATATCCACGCTGCCCTTGCTAAAGATCACCGCATCCGCACCTGCTGCATCAGCTGCACGAAGTACTGTTCCAGCATTTCCCGGGTCACGAATTTGTGCAAGGAATGCAACCAACTTCGGTTTTGACAAAAGCACGTCATAAATCGATACATGGAACTGTTGGCAAACGGCGACTACGCCTTGAGGAGTTGTGGTGTCGCTTAGTTCCTTGAGAACGCCTTCAGAAACAATGTTCACACTTACCCGGGAGTCACGAGCGCGCGAAATCAACTCTGAGTATTTCTCTTCAAAGCTTTCAGTCGCAAACAGCTTCTCAATTAGCTTCGGTCGCTCAAGAGCTTCTTTTAGCCCTTGAGGTCCCTCAAGCAGAAAGAGCCCGGTCTCTGACCGGGCCTCTTTCTTGGTGAGCTTTGCGACCCCTTTTATTTCCGCTTGGGAGGGATCTTGAATCACTTTTGTTAGCTCGCCTTAGGTGCTGAAGTGTCCTTAGGCAGCGCTGCCTTTGCAGTTACAACCAATGACGCGAAAGTCGCTGGCTCGTTCACTGCTAGATCAGACAAAATTCTGCGGTCAACCTGAACGCCTGCTAGACCAAGTCCCTGAATGAAACGGTTGTATGTCATTCCGTTAGCGCGGGATGCAGCGTTGATGCGCTGGATCCACAGTCTGCGGAAGTCACCCTTGCGTGCTCTGCGGTCGTTGAATGCATAGACAAGTGAGTGCAGCATCTGCTGCTTTGCCATGCGGTATAGACGGGAGCGCTGTCCGCGGTATCCCTTTGCGCGCTCTAGTACAACGCGACGCTTCTTGAGCGAG
>WLFS01000011.1 GCA_009703635.1 Actinomycetota bacterium | reverse complement strand
TCTTGCCATTTTTCTATACTCCTAAAATCAATCGGGTTACTTGCCGAGCTGCTTCTTGATGGTCTTAAAGTCGGCAGCTGAAACTACCTGGTCAGCGTTCAAGCGACGCTTACGTCTAGATGACATGTGCTCCAGGTTGTGGCGCATGTTGATCTGCTGCTTCATGAGCTTGCCACTACCTGTGAAGCGGAAACGCTTCTTGGCACCCGAATGGGTCTTCTGCTTTGGCATTTACTTCTCTCCTGTTTCCTTAGCAGCCTCTTCGACTACTACTTCGGTGGTTTCAGCTTTGGCTTCGGCTTTTGCAGCCTTGTCCGCAGCTTTCTTTGCATCAGTTTTCACTTCTGCTTTGTTTCTAAGTGGACCAATGACCATGACCATGTTTCGGCCGTCGATCGACGGTGTCGATTCAACGGCGCCAAACTCGGCCACCTCTTCAGCCAACTTCTGTAGCAACTTGATACCCATCTCCGGACGAGATTGCTCTCTTCCTCGGAAGACCACCATCACCTTTACCTTGTCGCCGGCTTTCAGAAACTTCTCAATCTGAGCTTTCTTAGTGCCGTAATCATGACCGTCGATTTTCAAACCGAAGCGAACTGTCTTTAGAACAGTGTTTACCTGGTTCTTGCGAGCTTCACGGATTTTCTGGGCAGCTTCATACTTGAACTTGCCGAAATCCATTAGCTTCGCAACCGGAGGGCTGGATTGTGGTGAAACCTCTACGAGGTCCAAGTCTGCTTCTTGCGCCATGCGCAAAGCATCCTCGATTTTTACAACTCCAACCTGTTCACCCAATGCTCCAACGAGGCGAACCTCTGGGACACGGATGCGGTCATTGATGCGGGGATCGCTGATCTGGTTCTCCTTATCGATGTGCGTTTGGCCACACCAGGCACGCTAAAAGCGCACAGGGAAATGCAGATGCGAAAAAAGCTTTACCCGGCAACCTATAAATGCGGTGGACGCGGGTGGGAAACTAATCCACTTCTGACCGAGACCATAAGGCCTCGGAGCCATGAGATAGCCTAGCATCAAAGCCACCAAAGGAGAATAGTTGTCTGAATACGACAAGATTCAAGACCAGATCACCGAGATCTCAGACTTGCCAGCCGTTGAGGTCATTGGCCGCTACGCGGTTGACCTGTTGAGCGTTGCTGCCGTTCAGTGTGGACTAGCTGCCGATGGACGCAAAGGCGACCTCGATGAAGCTCGAAAGCTGATAACCGCCGTGGCCGGATTGATTGTTGCTGCGGCCCCAGACCTAGGTGATCACCACGCCAGACCGCTTCGCGATGCCCTCCGCCAAGTTCAGCTTGCCTTCCGGGAAGCCAGCGTAATAAAGGACACTCCGGGCCAAGGCCCCGGCGAGAAATACACCGGTCCAGTCAACTAACTTCGTAGCTTTATTGCTACCGAATCTACCGACAAGGCGAAGTCTTCAGATTCAGACCAGATACTACTTATACGGTCGATTAGCTCCCTAACTACAGCAGGCTCGGCCTTGGGCTCAAGCTGAAGTAAGACCTGCAGCTCTGACCCCAAAAGCCTGGACTGTGAATCTGCCGTCGAGGCCTCAATCTTCAAAACTAAAGGCTCCCCCGCAATTGAATCCTGCAACACCTTCAGCACTGCTTCATTGCGCTCAGGTGGTAACCAAGGTAGCGACTGAGCAATTTTTGCTATTGCCGGGCGCCTAACCACGAACTCAGTGTCGCTACCTGGATCGAGCACTATTCGGGTGCTCATTTGAGAAGCCGCAGCTAGAGCGATTCGAATTGCGTCGGTGGGAACAGGCCTGGAAGATTTGTTCCAACGACTCATGGCCTCAACTGAGGAGAAGACAACCAAAGAGTCCTGATCGTCGGGAGATTTGACCGTGACTATTGAAAGTTCTGCACTCTTATCTACCTTTTGGCCGTGCGCGCCCGTTTCAGACTCGCCAAGATTTGCAAGAAGCGGGACCAGAAGTCTTGAAACTCGAATCTGATCAACAACTTCTTCTGCGCCAACCTCACCGGCTCGAAACGCCGTGATTGCCTCAATTAGTTTTGGTGGCGCCTTGCCGTCATCGTCTGCAAATGAGTTTGAATCGAAGCTTCGACCTTCCCAAGGTGTTCCAGCAGAATCGGTGAATCGATTGGGATTGATGTGCTCGTTCACTTACCCGCAAGCTCCAAAGCCTGCTCCAGGCTAAAGCGTTTGGCGTAAAGAGCCTTACCTAAAATTGCACCCTCAAGACCAAGAGGAACCAATTGCCTTAGAGCGGATATATCTTCGAGAGTAGAAATCCCTCCGCTGGCAATAACAGGTTTGTCTGTTTTTTCCATTACTTGACGAAGTAGCTCAAGGTTTGGCCCCTTCAAGGTTCCATCCTTGGTGACATCCGTCACGACGTACCTGGCGCAACCGGCTTGCTCTAGTCTTTCCAAAACATCGAAAAGCTCGCCGCCTTCTTTTGTCCAGCCCCTGGCAGCCAATGTGGTTCCTCGAACATCTAAACCAACTGCGATTTGATCACCGAAGCGAGCAATTACTTTCTCGGTCCACTCAGGATTCTCAAGTGCGGCAGTTCCGAGGTTCACCCTGGTTGCGCCTGCCGATAGGGCCGCCTCGAGAGAAGCATCGTCGCGGATTCCTCCGGATAGTTCAATTTTTATGCCTACGCAGGCATCGACAACTTCCTGAATCACTTTTCTGTTGTCACCGCGACCAAAAGCTGCATCTAGATCAACCAGGTGAATCCATTCCGCACCCGCATCAATCCAGGTTTGAGCTGCTTCAATAGGTGATCCATAATCAGTTTCGGACCCAGCTTCACCCTGGGTAAGCCGAACAGCTTTGCCATCGGCAACATCAACCGCTGGAAGAAGTTCTAGGTAATCTGACACTTCGTTGCCTTTCTAGAGTGTCGCAATCCAATTCCTTAAAAGCGTAATCCCGGCTTCGCCTGATTTTTCTGGGTGGAACTGAACTCCAGTCAGCGGGCCGTTCTCAACTGCAGCTATGAATTTCTCGCCATACTCAGCAAAGGTAACCACTGGTGCGATAAATGGCGAGTCCACCTGCAAAGTGAACTCCATGGCTCCATAAGAGTGAACGAAATAAAAGAGTTGATCTGCTACTCCTTCGAACAACTTGGAATCAGCCGACGCAGCTACGTTGTTCCATCCCATGTGTGGAAGTTTTGGTGAATCCAACTTTGCAACTACCCCTGGCCACTGACTAAGCCCTTCGGTCTCAACTTCATGTTCAAGGCCTTTTTCAAACATCACCTGTAAACCAACGCAAATCCCAAGTACCGGCTTGCCCCCAGCCAATCGCTTATCGATTAGCTCTGGGGCTTTGACTTTTGTTAGTGCCTTCATAACCGCTGCAAATGCCCCAACTCCTGGAACCACCAGCCCATCGGCGGAGTGCACTTTGGAAGGATCTGAAGTTAGTTCAACTTCGGCTCCCGCATACTCGAGGGCCTTTACTGCCGAGTGAACATTGCCGATGCCATAGTCAAGAACGACTACGCGAGCACTCACAGAGCTCCCTTGGTTGAGGGCACGCCCTCAACTCGAGAATCCTTGGCAACAGCGGTGCGCATGGCACGGGCAAAAGCTTTGAACTGAGCTTCTGCAATATGGTGAGGATCGCGTCCGGCAAGTACGTTTACGTGCAGAGTGATACCGGCGTTAGTAGCAATGGCCTCAAATACGTGCCTGATCATTGAGCCAGTAAAGTGGCCTCCGATTAGGTGAAACTCAAATCCGGCAGGTTCGCCATCGTGCACTAAGAATGCTCTTCCCGAAACGTCAACAACGGCTCGAGCCAAGGCCTCGTCAAGAGGAACGGTGGCATCTCCGAAACGAGAAATGCCAGATTTATCGCCCAGCGCTTGCTTGATTGCTTGGCCTAAAACAATGGCGGTGTCTTCCACGGTGTGGTGAATATCGATGTGAGTGTCACCGGTAGATCGAATAACTAGGTCAATCAAGGAGTGCTTGGAAAAGGCAGTGAGCAAGTGGTCGAAAAATGGGACAGTTGTAGAAACATCTGACCTACCGGTTCCATCCAAGTTCAAAGACAGCGTGATTGAAGACTCGCTGGTGCGTCTTTCGAGTTGGGCAATTCGACTCACGACACTCTCCTTTGATTTGCTTGGGATTTACCCAAGTCTACAGTTTGACCAATTTTTTGGCACCTGCCAAGAACTTTGTGGTCTCGGCTTCAGTTCCTGCCGTGACCCGAAGTGTGTGAGGGATTCCTACGTTTCGAACCAGCACCCCTTGAGCTAGAAGTTGCTCAAAAGCCTCCGCAGAATCCTTCAGCCCACTAAACAATAAGAAGTTTGCTTCGGAACGAAACACTTGAAACCCCAGCTCCGCTAGCTCTAGGCTCATGCGGTCTCTTTGATAACGAATGTCCTCCACGGTTTTGAGCATCAGCGCCGAGTGCTTCAGTGCTGCAGTTGCAGCCGCCTGAGTGAAAGCCGAGAGGTGATAGGGCAATCGAACCAGACGAAGAGCGTCTATGGCGCCGGGGTCGGCGGCTAAGTATCCTAGGCGCGCTCCGGCAAAGGCAAAGGCCTTACTCATGGTGCGGCTAATCAGAAGACGAGGTCGGCCTTCAAGAAGACTGATAGCTGACTCACCGCTGCCAAATTCGGCATAGGCCTCATCAACAACAATGATTCCCTCGGTTGCATCGTAAGCCGCCTCTATAGCGCTGAGGCTAAGCGGGGTACCAGTTGGGTTGTTAGGTGAGCAAAGCAAGACAATCGAGGGCTGGTGTTTCGCAATAGCCTCAACAACTAGCTCTGAGCTAAGTTCGAATTTCTCGCCTCTAGGTGCATCGACGTATTTAGTTCCAGTTGTCAGCGCTAAAAGGGAATACATGGAGTAGGTAGGTCCGAATCCTAGGGCCTTTCGGTTTGGTCCACCAAAGGCCTGGAAGATTTGAAGCAGCACTTCATTAGAGCCATTAGCTGCCCAGAGGTTTTCTTCTTTCATGCCATCGCCAAGATATGTGGCGAGCGCTGTTCGAAGCTTCGTAAACTCTCGATCTGGATATCGATTTATGTCGATTAGAGCGGCTGCTATTGCCGCCACAACGTCAATTGCCACCTCTTCTGGAATCTGGTGGGTGTTTTCATTTACATTCAACGCAACTGGAACATTTAGCTGCGGGGCGCCATATGGCTTTCTACCGCGCAGGTCATCGCGGATTGGAAGATCTTCTAGGCTAACCATTACTCAAGATTAGTGGCTAGCAAAAAAGCATCTACTGGAAGTTATGGGAGAGCTAGTTTGTCCCCGGTCGAAAGAGTTGCACTAGATAAGTTGTTCAGCAAAATCACTTCCGCGATCCAGTCCTGCTGTGATTTTCCATCAGAGTATGTCTCGGCAAGCTCCCAGAGTGTGTCTCCGGGCATCACTGAAACGTAGTTGAAGGCGTTCGAGCCGATTACGGTCTCGTCGGTGGCAACGGCGCTTTGGTTGAACACCATGCCGGCCAGCATCAGAGCCGAGGCGCTGATCACAAATAGGGTGCGGGCCAGCCTGGCGCGGCGCCTAGGGCTCATTGGGTGAATCTGAGCTGCTGTAGCTGTCATCGAGGTCATTTGGAGCCTTTCCTTGAGTCATTCGAACAAGTGTTCTACTTAGAACAAGATTACAAGGAACCACCGACATTTTGTCAACTATTTGGCAAATCTTTCGAAAATGTGTTTGATATTGGGCCAAATTTAGAATAAAGTTTCGATAACAGCCCGAAAGGGCCTATTTGAAAGGGTGAAATGGACGCCAAAAAGCCGACCCGCCGGGCCTCAAGCCTGAGCGCCATGCAGGAGCGCATTTTGCAGGCAATTCAACGATCCAAGCTCGATAAGGGCTATGCCCCGAGCATGAGGGAAATCGGGGACGAGGTAGGCCTATCCTCCCCCTCCTCGGTCACGCACCAGCTGAACCAATTGGAACTAGCCGGATACATCAGCCGCGACCCTAAGCGCCCCCGCACCATCGATGTACTGATCGAAGTTGCAGGACTCGAGGCTGACCCAGGCGCAGACGTCGAAAACGTCACGCCAATTGGTGATGCAGCAATGGTTCCAATGGTTGGTCGAATTGCAGCTGGTGGACCAATCACTGCTGAGCAGAATATTGAAGAGATCTTCCCATTGCCAAGACAGCTAGTTGGAAAAGGCGATCTTTTCCTTCTCAAGGTTGTTGGTGAATCAATGATCGATGCCGCCATTTGCGATGGTGACTGGGTTGTTGTTCGTCAGCAGCAGACTGCTGAGAACGGTGATATTGTTGCAGCCCTTCTGGAAGAAGAGGCAACTGTCAAAACTTTCAAGCAACGAGATGGCCACACCTGGCTTTTGCCGAGAAACTCTAGTTTCGAACCGATTCTGGGTGATCACGCTGTGATTCTTGGAAAAGTAGTAGCGGTCCTAAGAAGCATCTAGGGCAAAGCCCTCAAGCTCACTAGCCAGCCCTGGCTTCACAAGCGTCTCCAGATAAGTTCCGGTTTCACGATGCTCTAGTTTGGCGACTTTACCTTCGGAATGAATTCTCGATACTAAATCCCCTCGAGAGTAAGGAACTAACACCTTCACGAAAAGTTCTGGCTTTGGAAGTAAGAATTCAATTCTTTCAAGCAGTTCAGAAATACCCTCTCCGGTTGATGCAGACACCAGCAGGCAGCCAGGCTCCATCCCGCGAAGCGCGAGCTTTTCGGTTTCGTCTATCAAGTCGCACTTATTAAATACCACTAGCTCCAGGATGTCCGTGGCTTCTACCTCGGTCAGGACATCACGTACGGTTTGGATCTGACTACCAGGATCTGGGTGCGAAGCATCAACCACGTGTACCACTAGGTCGCTGTGGGAAATCTCTTCAATCGTGGACCGGAAAGCTTCAACCAACTGGTGAGGCAGATTCCTGACGAAACCAACGGTGTCAGAGAGAGTGTATTCCCTGCCGTCGGATGTTTCAGTTCTTCTGACGGTGGGATCCAAAGTCGCGAACAAAGCGTTCTCGACCAGCACTCCCGCACTGGTAATGCGGTTCAAAAGAGATGACTTTCCAGCGTTGGTATAGCCCGCTATAGCAACCGAGGGCACTTGATTCTTAGCTCTCGACGAACGCTTAGTGTCACGAGCTGGCGCCATTTCCTTGATCTGTTTGCGAAGCTTTGCCATCCGGGTATTGATGCGTCTTCGATCAAGCTCAATCTTGGTTTCACCTGGTCCACGAGATCCGATACCGACACCACCACCGACTTGACCACCGGCCTGACGGGACATGGATTCACCCCATCCACGAAGTCGAGGAAGTAAGTATTCAAGCTGAGCTAGTTCGACCTGAGCTTTTCCCTCGCGGGATTTGGCATGCTGGGCAAAGATGTCGAGAATGATTGCGGTGCGATCAACGACCTTTACCTTGACGATGTCCTCGAGATTTCTTCGCTGACTTGGAGCAAGCTCAGTGTCAGCAATGACGGTGTCGGCTCCACAAGCTGCAACAACAGCTTTGAGTTCCTGGGCCTTTCCTTTACCGAGGTAGCTGGCAGCATCAGGAAAATCCCTGCGCTGTAGCAAACCATCGAGTACTTCTGCGCCTGCTGTCTCAGCTAACGCCGCAAGTTCACGCATGGAGTTTTCAGCGTCCTGCAAAGTGCCTTTACCCCAGACGCCAATCAAAACAACCTTTTCTAGTCTTAGCTGGCGGTACTCAACATCGGTGATGTCCTGCAACTCGGTTGATAAACCTGCAACGCGCTTGAGAGCACCTCGTTCGGCCAGCTCAAGCTGATCGCCGTCAAAACTTGAGTTATCGGCTGCGCCAAATCGCATTGCTCGCTCGTCGCGACGAAGGATTCGATCAATCATCGAAGATGCTCGCTCTGGCTCTTGCTCCATGCTTCAACACTAGTAATCAGAATTGGGATAGATTGACCTCATGTCTGAGGACCACTACTTTTCACAGGAACCCAGCAGCCCCCTAAAAACTAAAACAATACAGATCCCAGTTGCAGGGGAGATTGTTGATGTCACTACTGCTTCCGGCACATTCAGTCCAACGCAGTTAGATTTTGGAACCGAAGTACTGATCGAACAAATGGACCTAGCACCGGTTTCTGGAAACTTACTGGACCTGGGCTGTGGTTGGGGTCCAATCGCCATGAATCTAGGCAAACTTCGCCCAAACGCTAAAGTCTGGGCGGTAGATGTGAACACCCGTTCAGTTGAGCTAACCCAGGCCAACGCCAAGAGTTTAGGAATTTCTAACATCACCGCATTGCTTCCTGACCGAGTGCCCGCTGATCTGCGATTTAGCGGCATCTGGTCTAACCCACCAATTCGAATCGGTAAGAAAGAACTTCACGAGTTGCTTTTGCTGTGGCTTCCTAGGCTTGAAACCGGAGGCGAGGCTTATCTGGTTGTTCAGAAAAACTTGGGTTCGGATTCCTTGCAGAAATGGCTAACCGAAGAACTAGCTTCAGATTTCGAAGTTTCCAGGTATACGTCGATAAAGACTTATAGAGTTCTGAAGATCAAGAAGAACTCCTAGACAGTAGCGAGATCGATCTCGCCGTCAAAGCTGAGCTCAGCTGGTCCACTAATTCCTACGTGTTCGCCATCTTCGGTAGCAAACATTCTCACCCCAACTATTCCACCAGGAACATTCACCTGCCACTGATTAGGAGCATCAGCTCCGGCCCAGTACCGAGTGGCAAGTGCTGCTGCGGCAATTCCAGTTCCGCACGAAAGAGTCTCCCCCACACCGCGCTCAAATACCCGCATGGAAATATGTCCGACTCCGTGTTGCACCATTGGCTCCTTAGGAACCACAAATTCAACATTGGCACCCGATTCTGGAGCCGGTTTGATAACGGG
>WLFS01000010.1 GCA_009703635.1 Actinomycetota bacterium | reverse complement strand
TGACCCTGTGGCTATTGCTGAGGCTGTGGAGCTTGCCAAGGAATACTCCACAGAAGAGTCAGGTCTTTTTGTGAATGGATTACTTGCGGCAATTTCAGGGACCAAGACGGCAAAATAGCCGGATACTGCTAATCTTTCCAAGAATCATCCTTTAACTACCGTCCTGTGAGGCGGAGAAGGAGGTGGGCGTTGACAAAACGCACCGTCTTGAGCGCCGATGACATCTCTCGGGCCATTACCCGCATATCTCATGAAATAGTCGAGGCCAATCAGGGACTTGAGAATTTAGTCTTGCTCGGAATACCAACCCGCGGTGTGTTTATCGCAAACCGTCTCGTTGAGGTAATAAAGAAGCACTCCGGTGTTGAGATCGAACTTGGTTCCTTAGACATAACTCTCTACAGAGACGACCTTGCAAAACAGCCAACTCGTGGACCCGGGATTACATCTGTGCCAGCAGGAGGAGTTTCTGGAAAGACAATTGTCTTGGTTGACGATGTACTTTTCAGTGGTCGCACTGTACGAGCAGCACTCGACGCGTTGAATGATCACGGTAGGCCTAAAGCAGTCATGCTCGCGGTGCTGGTAGATCGCGGACACAGACAACTTCCCATAAGGGCTGATTTCGTCGGTAAGAATCTTCCAACTTCTTCTAAGGAACACATTTCAGTCAAGCTCTCAGAATCAGACGGTGAGGACGAAGTGGTGATCGAATCATGAGGCACCTGCTGTCTGCCGCCGACCTAGGCAAGGACCAGGCAATCAAATTGCTTGACCTTGCTGAAGATATGTCGGATGTCAACGACCGAGAAATAAAGAAGTTGCCAACCCTGAGGGGTAAGACCGTAGTGAATCTCTTTTTTGAGGATTCAACCAGGACTCGAATTTCTTTTGAGCTTGCAGCCAAGAGGCTCTCAGCAGATGTAATCAATTTTGCTGCGAAGGGCTCATCGGTTTCCAAAGGAGAATCTCTAAAAGACACTGCCCAGACTCTTGAGGCTATGGGTGCTGATGCGATAGTTCTTCGTCATTCATCAAGCGGTTCGGCACACAGGCTTGCGCACACGGATTGGGTGGGCTCGGCGATTGTGAACGCCGGAGATGGATCCCACGAACACCCAACACAGGCTCTGCTCGATGCCATGACTATCCGTCAAGGAGCATTTGAAAATTCAAGGGGTGCAGATCTAGCAGGAATCAAAGTATTGATAGTTGGCGATCTTTCGCACTCCAGAGTAGCCAGGTCCAACCTCATACTGCTAACAACTTTGGGTGCAGAGGTACACGTCTGTGGTCCTGCAACTCTTGCGCCTGCATCGCTCGTGGCAAGTGGCCGAGTTCACTTCTTACTCGACGATGCAATCAAGTCGGTAAATCCGGATGTAGTAATGATGTTGCGAGTTCAGCAGGAAAGAATGAGCGCCTCATTTTTCCCAACTGAGCGTGAATACGCAAGAATCTGGGGACTGAACAAATCTCGGCTTTCTAGGCTCGGTGAGAAAACCCAGATACTTCACCCCGGGCCCATGAATCGGGGTCTTGAGATTGATGCGGCGAGTGCCGATAGTAAAAACTCAATGGTGCTAAATCAAGTTCGAAACGGAGTAGCTGTGCGCATGGCTGTTCTCTTTACGCTTCTGTCTGGAGAGGTGAACAAATGAGCGGAAACTATCTGCTTCGAAACGCAACAACCACAAATGGTGAAGTGCGAGATGTTGTCATCGAAAGTGGTGTTATTGAGGGTAAAGCATCCACCGGGATAAAGCATGAAGAAATCGACTGCAAGGGATTGGTAATTTTGCCAGGCTTTGTGGACCTACACACTCATCTAAGGGAGCCAGGCTTTGAACAGAGTGAGACTGTTGCTTCGGGCTCTCGTTCTGCAGCAGCCGGTGGATACACAGCGATTCACGCAATGGCAAACACTTTTCCGGTGGCAGACACCGCTGGAGTTGTAGAGCAGATCGCAAGACTCGGTGAAGATGCCGGGTTGGTTTTTGTTCAGCCAATCGGTGCTGTGACTGTGGGACTCAAAGGCGAGCAGTTAGCGGAGCTTGGAGCGATGGCCCAATCAAAGGCACGCGTGAGAATGTTTAGCGATGACGGAAACTGTGTTCACGATCCTGCACTTATGAGAAGGGCTCTGGAGTACGTCAAGGCATTCGACGGAGTTGTGGCACAGCATGCTCAGGAACCAAGACTGACTGTAAACGCCCAGATGAACGAGGGGCCCTTGGCTACAAAACTTGGACTCGGTGGTTGGCCCAAGGTTGCAGAAGAAGCGATAATTGCTCGCGATTTGATGCTCACCGAACTCACTTCATCAAGGCTGCACGTTTGTCATGTTTCGACCGCGGGTTCAGTTGAACTGATTCGCCAGGCCAAAGCGCGTGGTGTAAACGTCAGCGCCGAAGTAACACCGCATCACCTGTTGCTAACGGAGGATCTAGCTTCTGGGTATGACCCTCTTTACAAGGTCAATCCACCTCTTAGAACAACTGCCGACGTTGAAGCACTCAGAGAAGGTCTTATTGACGGAACCATCGATGTCATTGCTACTGACCACGCTCCTCATCCAAAGGAATCCAAGGATACCGATTGGGCTAGTGCTGCTTTTGGAATGGTTGGGTTGGAAACGGCTTACTCAGTTGCTCAACAGGTTCTGATTGATTCTGGAAAGTCAAACTTCGAGCGACTTGGAGCGGTGATGTCTTCAAACGCCGCAGCTATTAGCGGTTTGGATCAGCAGGGCAAATATCTTTCCCTGGGTAGTGCAGCAAACCTGACTCTTGTAGACCCGAAAAACTCTTGGGATCCAAAGCCGCAAACACTCAGCATGAGCGAGAATAACCCGTTCGCGGGCCTCAAGATGCAGGGGAGAGTTCGGCACACAATTTATAACGGAGAATTTAGCTACAGGGATTTTTCGATTGTTCAGAGAACAGGGATCTAATGGAGACATACCAAGTTGGCCTGATTGCTCTAGGTCTCTTTAGCCTTTTCGCAATCATTGTTCTCATCACCTGGCGGCGTCGAATCACTGCTCAAGCGCTTTTGCTGGAAGCGCCGCTAGGTATCGAAAGCTCCTTTGCTGCCACCAATTGCTTTTATGTTGCAACAACTTTCTCAGAGCGACCGCTTGAACGAGTGATTGCGCATGGGCTAGCCCATCGCGGGCATGCACGTCTAGCGGTGACCAGATCCGGGGTGGAAGTTTCAAGAGTCGGTGAATTTGGATTCCTCATTCCAACAGCAGACCTAATTGAAGTTTCGCTGGGTTCTGCCGTTATCGACCGGGCTGTCGAAAAAGAAGGCCTGGTTGTAATCAAGTGGAGGCTTGGAGCGGTGGAACTGCAAACTCACTTTAGATTTGTAAGCTCTGAACTTCGTGCGGAAGCACTTGAAGCTCTTAGACCCTTGGTGGGAGCTTAATGAATACCACTACCGCGAAGCTGGTCTTGGAAGACGGCATGATTTTCGAGGGGCTTGCCTATGGTGCCGAAGGACAAACCCTAGGTGAAATTGTTTTCGCAACCGGAATGACTGGTTATCAGGAAACAATTACCGATCCGAGCTACGCCGGACAAATAGTTGTTCAGACCTCACCACACATTGGAATCACGGGAGTAAATACTCGAGACGAGGAATCTAACCGTATTTGGGTTAGCGGCTATGTGGTTAGGGAACCTTCGAGGGTAGTTTCCAACCACCGGTCCGAGAGATCTCTAGATGAAGAACTTGAAGATAACTTCGTCGTTGGTATTTCAGGTATCGACACCAGAGCACTAACTCGGCACATTCGATCACGCGGGGCAATGCGGGCTGGAATTTTCTCCGGCCCAAGGTCCGAGCAAGCTGTTGAAAGACTTGTTGAAATTGTTCGTGAGGCGCCAGAGATGAAAGGGCAATCTCTAAGCTCGGTTGTAACTACGCCTGATGCCTATGAAGTCCCACACATGGGACAGTTCGTGGGTCGAGTCTCGATTCTTGATCTTGGTATAAAGCGCTCGACAATCGAACACATGATTAAAAGAGGCCTTGTTGTCACAGTTTTGCCTGCACTTACAAGTCTCGAAACTCTGCTTGCCACAAAACCGGATGCAGTGTTTTTCTCAAATGGACCAGGAGACCCGGGCGCCTCGGTTGATCAGGTGGAACTTCTCAAAGAAGTACTTGAAAGGCGCATTCCATTCTTTGGAATCTGTTTTGGCAATCAATTGCTTGGAAGAGCCCTGGGTTTTGAAACCTACAAGCTAGCTTTTGGGCATCGTGGTATAAATCAACCGATTCTTGATCGAGCAACTGGTCGAGTTGAGGTGACCGCACACAATCACGGTTTTGCCGTTCATGTTCCGGGAGGAGAAGCCGGCGAAATAGTTAGTTCCCCTGCCGGGTTTGGAAGAGTCCGTGTCTCGCACGTGAACCTAAACGATGACTGTGTTGAAGGCCTGGAGTGCATTGATGTGCCTGCATTTTCCGTGCAGTACCACCCAGAGGCAGCTGCTGGGCCTCACGATTCTTCATATTTGTTTGATCGCTTAGTTGACATGATCAAGTCTCGCGGGGACAACTAATGCCGCGCAGAGAAGACCTAAAGAGCGTCCTGGTTATTGGTTCAGGTCCGATTGTCATTGGTCAAGCTTGTGAGTTTGATTACTCAGGTACCCAAGCTTGTCGCGTACTTCGTGCCGAAGGAATTCGAGTTATCCTCGTCAACTCAAATCCAGCCACCATTATGACTGACCCTGATTTTGCTGATGCCACTTACGTTGAACCGATCACCGCTCAAGTTATCGAAGCAATCATTGCCAAGGAAAAGCCAGACGCAATCTTGCCAACTCTCGGAGGTCAGACCGCACTCAATGCTGCAATGGAATTGCATGAGCTTGGGATCCTTGAGAAGTACAACGTCGAATTAATCGGAGCAAATATTGCTGCAATCAGGGCCGGCGAGGATAGACAGTCGTTCAAGCAGCTAGTTCTTGATGCTGGGGCCGATGTCGCAAAATCCGTGATCGCTCACAACATGGACGATGTTCTGGCGGGCGCCAAGAAGCTCGGCTACCCAGTTGTGGTTCGTCCTAGTTTCACAATGGGAGGCCTTGGTTCAGGCTTTGCTTACGACGAGAAGCAGTTGATTCGGATAGCTGGCGCGGGGCTCCAAGCCTCACCAACAACAGAGGTACTTCTTGAGGAGTCAATTTTAGGTTGGAAAGAATATGAGCTTGAGCTAATGAGGGATCGAAACGACAATGCCGTTGTTGTTTGTTCGATTGAAAACGTTGACCCTGTAGGCGTGCACACGGGAGATTCAATCACCGTAGCTCCAGCTTTAACGCTGACCGACCGCGAGTACCAGAACCTGAGGGACATCTCGATTCAGATCATTCGAGACGTAGGCGTTGACACTGGCGGTTGCAACATTCAATTCGCTGTTGATCCGGTAACTGGGCGAGTGATTGTGATCGAGATGAACCCTCGAGTAAGCAGATCATCAGCTTTGGCTTCTAAAGCAACAGGTTTCCCAATTGCAAAAATTGCCGCCAAGCTAGCTATTGGCTACACCCTGGATGAGATTCCTAATGACATCACGAAAGTAACACCGGCAAGCTTCGAGCCAACCCTGGACTATGTAGTGGTTAAGGTTCCGAGATTCGCTTTCGAGAAGTTCCCGGCAGCCGATTCCACCCTTACTACCACTATGAAATCCGTTGGAGAGGCGATGGCCATCGGAAGAACCTTCTCACAGGCACTTCAGAAATCACTTAGATCGTTGGAAAAACGGGGCTCATCCTTTCACTGGAACACTAACGTTACTCCCGTCGGTGATCTGCTTGAAATCATTAGAAAGCCCACCGACGGCCGAATTGTCAATGTTCAACAGGCGCTTTTCCGAGGAGCTACTCCGCAGCAGGTGTTTGAAGCAACCATGATCGATCCATGGTTTATTGACCAGATTGTTCTCATCAACGAAGTCGCCATCACTATTCGCGAAGCAGGGGATTTAACGCCGGAGGTACTAAAGCTTGCGAAAATGCATGGGTTTAGTGACCACCAGATTGGTGAATTGCGACATCTAGCAGAGGCTGATGTTCGTTCCCTCCGCCACAAGTTTGGATTGCGGCCAGTTTTCAAGACCGTGGATACCTGTGCGGGGGAGTTTCCAGCGCTCACACCGTATCACTACTCGACATATGAAACCGAGACAGAGGTAGCTCCTTCAGATCGCAAGAAGGTGATCATCCTTGGCTCAGGCCCAAACCGAATTGGCCAGGGTGTTGAATTTGATTACTCCTGCGTGCACGCCTCATTTGCACTCTCCGACGCCGGCTACGAGACCATCATGATTAACTGCAACCCTGAAACTGTGTCAACCGACTACGACACCTCCGACAGGCTCTATTTCGAACCGTTGACTTTGGAGGACGTGCTTGAGGTTATTCATGCCGAGTCAGCCTCAGGCGAGATTGTCGGTGTGATTGTCCAACTTGGTGGTCAGACGGCCCTTGGACTAGCTCAAGGACTTTCCAAAGCTGGTGTGCCAATTCTTGGCACCACTCCGGATGCAATCGACTTAGCAGAGGAGCGAGGCTCTTTCTCGAAGATTCTGGATAAGGCAAATCTTTTAGCACCCGCAAACGGTACAGCTACCAACTTGGCTGATGCAAAGGTCATTGCCGAGCGAATCGGTTTCCCAGTTCTAGTTCGCCCATCGTTTGTCCTTGGCGGTAGGGGAATGGAGATTGTCTATGAATCCGAAGGAATGGACGACTACTTCCGCAGAATAGAAGACCAGGCGATCGTTGGCCCTGAGCACCCATTGCTAGTTGACCGATTCCTCGACGATGCCATCGAGATCGACATCGATGCCCTTTATGACGGACTAGAGCTTTATGTTGGCGGTGTTATGGAACACATCGAAGAGGCTGGAATTCACTCTGGCGACTCGAGTTGTACGCTGCCACCAATCACCTTAAGTGAATCGCAGATTGCTCGAGTAAGAGATGCTACCGAGAAGATTGCCAAGGGTCTTGGGGTAGTAGGTCTACTCAACGTGCAATTTGCAATAGCAGCAGATGTGCTTTACGTCCTTGAGGCAAATCCTCGCGCTTCGAGAACAGTTCCATTTGTATCGAAAGCCCTTGGAATTACTCTTGCTAAAGCGGCTGCTCTTGTGATGGTTGGGAATTCAATTGCACAGCTAAGGGTGGAGGGGCACTTACCTGCGCTTGATGGAACTTACATCCCAGCCAATTCTCCAATTGCAGTCAAGGAGGCAGTGTTACCTTTCAAGAGGTTTGCTACCCCTGACGGAAGATACGTTGATTCATTACTTGGTCCGGAGATGCGTTCCACAGGTGAGGTAATGGGCATCGATGTGAACTTCCCGAAAGCGTTTGCTAAATCTCAGGCAGCTGCAGGAAGTTCTCTACCAACCAGCGGGCGAATATTTATTTCAGTGGCTGACAGGGATAAACCTCAGATGCTGCTTCCGGTACGAAGACTGGAGCAATTGGGATATGAAATCCTGGCAACTGCTGGGACCGCTCAGATTCTTCAGCGCCATGGCATCAAGGCCAAAGAAGTCCGTAAGCACAGCCAAGGTTCATCGGCAACGGAAGGTCCAACAATCGTTGAACTTATAACTGCCGGAGAAGTTGATGTGGTTGTGAACACACCCACCGGATCTTCAGCACGCAAAGATGGTTACGAAATCCGTGCAGCTACAACTGCAGCCGACAAGCCAATTTTTACAACCTTGGCCCAACTTAGCTGCGCGATTGGTTCTTTCGAAGCGGTCATCGCTGGCCCCTTCGAAGTCAAATCACTTCAAGAACACGCTGCCGACCGGAAAGCGGCACTCGGTGTCTAGTTTCGGTCAAAGATTGTTGAATACCTTTGAGCAGAAGGGTCAACTGTGCATCGGGATTGATCCAAGTATTGATCAATTGCGTTTTTGGGGACTACCGATTTCAGCCGAAGGGGCCAAGTCCTTTAGTTTTTCGATGCTTGATGCGGCTCAAGACAAGGTAGGAATAGTGAAGTTCCAGGTTGGATTCTTTGAACAATTTGGACCAGAAGGTTTTAGTCACCTTTCGGAACTACTTGCCGATGCCAAAGCCCGCGACCTTGTTGTAATAGCAGATGCTAAACGAGGAGATGTCGGTTCAACAATGTCTGGCTACGCAACAGCGTGGTTATCACGTGAATCTGCGTATGTTTGTGATGCACTGACGGTTTCGCCATACCTGGGGTCTGATTCTCTTGCCGAAACAGCAAATGTCGCCCTTGAGAACGATCGTGGATTGTTTGTGCTTGCAGCAACTTCAAATCCTGAAGCCTCTGCACTTCAATCGGCTATGCGAGATGGCAGAACTGTTGCAAGAAGTGTGTTGGATTTTGCGGAGCAGTACAGTGGTGCGGGCCTTGGTTCAATTGGGGTAGTGGTTGGTGCAACAGTGAACGATGTGGATCTTGGGTTGGATTTTTCAGACAGCTTGAAAATTCCGGTTCTAGTTCCTGGCTTTGGAGCACAAGGAGCTGCTTTGACGGAGGCACGGTCTTTGCTTTCTGGCTACGCAGATACGGCGATCTGCAATGTTTCTCGTTTGGTTGCGGGTGCTTCGCTTGATGGTCTTTCTTCTAGAGTTTCGAAAGCAAAAGCTGATCTTGAGGTAGGGTTGCGGGCATGAAACCAGCTGGCAAGCTAATTGTTATGGCAGGTCCCTCCGCGGTTGGAAAGGGCACTCTCGCGTCGCACATAGTCACAAACTTTGAGGGTTTTATGCTCTCTGTTTCCGCAACCACTAGGTCTCCACGCGAGGGAGAAGTTGATGGCATCTCCTATGTGTTCCTAACGGAGGAACAATTCAAGATTCGCGCAGATTCTGGTCAAATGCTTGAGTGGGCAACTGTTCATGGTAGACACTCCTATGGCACTCCGCGGGAACCTGTAGAGGAAGGGTTAGCTAACGGATTCAATGTGATCCTTGAGATTGACGTCCAAGGGGCTTTTCAGGTCAGAGATAGTTT
>WLFS01000001.1 GCA_009703635.1 Actinomycetota bacterium | reverse complement strand
GATATTTCTCTGTCGAAAATTGGTACATCTTTTGTCTTGCACTGGCCCGACGGCGAGCATTCCGCTATCCAGCTTTCAATTCTTGGTGAGCACCACGTAATGAATGCACTTGCAGCCGCATCAGTTTCACACCTACTTGGAGCAAGCAAACAACAAGTTGTTAGCGCACTCGAAGCCATGGAGTTGGCTGAGCGCTGGAGAATGCAAAGAGTTGTTAGATCTGATGGCGTCACGGTAATCAATGACTCCTACAACGCCAGCCCAGATTCAATGAAGGCTGCCCTTCAGACCCTGGCTCAGCTTGGGCGAATGGGAACTAGAACTGTTGCAGTTTTGGGTGAAATGGCCGAGCTAGGTGAGTACTCAAGGCATGAGCATGATTCCATCGGAAGGCTGGTAGTTCGACTCAACATTGATCAGCTTGTGGTGGTGGGTGAAGGCGCAAAGCTGATTCACATGGGAGCAAGCCAAGAGGGGTCCTGGGATGGCGAATCGAAGTTTTTCCCCTCGATTGCCGAGGCTTTGGCGTACCTGCGTGGGATACTCGCAGATGGCGATACCGTCTTGGTCAAATCATCCAAGTCGGCGAACCTCAGATTTCTGGGAGACGACTTAATGGAGGTGGCTAAGTGAGAGCACTGCTGTTAGCTGGAGCCGCATCTATGGCCTTCACACTGTTTTTGACTCCTATATTCATTTGGCTGTTTCGGAAGTGGAACTGGGGACAGTTCATTCGTGATGACGGACCTGAGTCACACCACACCAAACGAGGCACCCCAACCATGGGCGGCTTGGTCATTATTTTGGCCAGCGTCACCGGATACTTTGCCGGAAAACTTCTAAACGGCGAAACCCCCTCGGTATCGGCTCTACTTGTCATTCTTGCGATGGTGGGGCTTGGGCTAGTTGGATTCATTGACGATTTCATCAAGACTCAGAAACAGCGATCTCTTGGACTGGGTGGTTGGGCAAAGATTGCTGGTCAAGCACTCGTGGCTCTGGCTTTTGCAGCCTTCGCGTTTGGATATCCAAACGCGCAAGGCGTGACACCAGCTTCAACCAAGATCTCCGTTGTTCGAGACACCGGATTCGATTTGATGATGTTTGGAACCGTGGTTGGATCAGTTCTAGTTGTGCTTTGGATCTTTTTGCTAATCTCGGCAACCTCTAACGGTGTGAATATTGCCGATGGGCTAGATGGTCTGGCAATCGGTGCCAGCATCATGGCAATCGGTGCTTATGCGGTGATTGGGTTTTGGCAATTCAATCAGCTGTGTGGCACTGCGGTTGAGAACCTCACGCGCTGTTACGTAGTCCGCGATCCACTTGATTTAGCGGTTATCGCAGCTGCCATTACTGGCGCTGGAATTGGTTTCTTGTGGTGGAATACTTCGCCGGCGCAAATCATCATGGGTGACACTGGTGCGATGGGCCTCGGTGGAGCTTTAGCCGCTCTTGCCATACTGTCCCGCACCGAAATCTTGCTGGTTCTTATCGGCGGACTGTTTGTGATTGTGACTGGTTCAGTTATCTTGCAACGCGCATACTTCAAAATCACCAAGGGAAAACGCATCTTCTTGATGTCACCACTGCATCATCACTTTGAACTAAAGGGCTGGGCAGAAATCACGGTTGTTGTCAGGTTCTGGATTATTGCAGGCCTTTCAGTTCTTGCCGGAATTGGTCTTTTCTACCTCGAGTGGATTTATGGCTAACCAGGCGCCCGACCTCCAGCAGTTAAATAGTTGGAGCTCTAACTGGTCCAGCATCAAGGTGGCAGTTTTGGGCTTAGGTAAATCGGGTTTCTCTGTAGCCGATACTCTCAACGAGTTGGGTAGCAAGCTACTTGTTGTATCCGGGGCAGCCGACGAGGAAATTCTCGACATCTTGGATGTTCTAGGCGTGGAGAGTGTTATTGATCAAAACGCCCATGTCTTACAAAGCGCTCTGGATGCCTTCGCACCAGATCTGCTGATTGTTTCTCCAGGAGTTGCGCCAACTACCGCAATAGTTGAAAAAGCTAATCGCTCCGGGATTCCGATTTGGACCGACATCGACTTAGCTTGGCGGCTTAGAGATAGGTACGTTCCGAATCAGGAATGGATTTGCATTACAGGAACCAACGGTAAGACCACCACCACCGAACTAACCGAAGCTATGTTCTTGGCAGCGGATGTTAGGGCTGCCGCCTGCGGAAACATTGGAAAGCCAATCCTTGATTGCATCAGAGACCCGGCAGCTTTTGAGGTGCTGGTTGTTGAGCTATCTTCTTTTCAGCTTCACTACTTGGATCGCATCGAGCCATTTAGTTCGGCAGTTCTAAACCTTGCAAACGACCATTTGGACTGGCATGGGGGATTCGCAAACTACCGTGCAGCAAAAGGGCGCATTTATGAAAACACCAAAGTGGCCTGCGTGTATAACCTCGAAGATGCCGCAACCGAATCTTTGGTTGAGGCCGCTGATGTTAGTGAAGGCGCACGGGCAATTGGATTTGGATTAGGTACTCCTGCCCGAAGCAACATCGGATACGTTGAGGATTTACTCGTTGATCGAGCCTTTCTCGAGGAGCGCGCACACAAGGCGCTTGAAATTGCCAGTTTTGAAGATCTCGATAATTTTGGAGTTTTAACTCCGCATCTTTTGAGCAACATCGCAGCTGCAACCGCACTTGCTCGAAGCTTCGGTGTGCCGCCAGCCGCTTGTAGGAAAGCTTTGAGGGAGTTCAAGATTTCTCCGCATCGCATACAGCTGGTCGCCGAAATCGATGGTGTTAGATACATCAATGATTCAAAAGCCACCAACGCTCACGCGGCAGCAGCTTCGCTGACTTCTTTCGAATCGGTGGTTTGGATTCTTGGCGGATTACTAAAAGGTGTGGATATCTCCGAGTTGATTGGTCAATTTGCCCCTCGACTGCGTGGTGCGGTGGTAATTGGTGTTGACCGTGCTGAGATTGTGGAAGCGTTTGAAAAACTGGCACCGCAGGTGCCAATGGTGGAAATTTCAGGAGGGGACGCAGTGATGTCACAAGCTGTCAGCCTTGCATCGTCCATGGCCAAAGCTGGTGACGTGGTGCTTCTGGCACCGGCGGCAGCATCAATGGATCAATTCTTGAACTATCAGGCGCGCGGAGATCAATTCATTTCAGCAGTACAAAGCTTGGGCGGGGGTAAGTAGTTGACCAGAATCCAGCCCAGATCCAACGCACCTAGACAGGTGAGAAAAGCCCGTTCAAATCCGCTAAACAGCTTCAAAGTTTGGTTGCAGGATAACTTCCGCGCCGAATCGATTTATTTCTACCGACTAGCTGGACTAACCGGTTTCCTGGTGGTGTTTGGCTTGGTGATGGTGCTTTCATCTTCATCTATTGACTCACTGGTTGCCAATCGTGATGCTTACTACATTTTCTCAAGGCAGTTCGTCTATGCCTTGATTGGACTAGCCCTGATGCTAGTAATTGCAAGTCTGCCGGTGAGTTTCATAAGAAACCGAGTTGGGCTAGTGCTTTTGATCGGATTTGGACTGCAGCTTGCAGTTCCATTTATTGGAATTTCGGTAAATGGAAACACCAACTGGCTTTCAATTGCAGGTTTCACCCTACAGCCTTCTGAGTTTTTGAAGCTGGCGTTGATTATGTACATGGGATGGTTTATCTCAAACCGCGAGTTTGAGATGGACAATCCGCAGCGAGTACTCTACCCACTGCTTGCAGTTGGCGGCGGAGCGGTGCTCTTGGTGATGTTTGGTCGAGATCTTGGCACCGCGGTGATTTTCTCCTTCATCATTTTTGGAACACTGCTTATGGCCGGCGTACCAGGGAAGATTTTGGGTCGAGTGGCCTTATTAGCAATAGGACTTGCAGCAGCAGCAACCGCAACCAGCGCTTCTCGCATGGCGCGAATCACTGCATGGCTAAACCCTGGATCTGCTTCCTCAGATGCTTTCAACTGGCAATTTGAACACGGCACCTGGGCGCTAGCTGCCGGCGGAGTGTTTGGAGTTGGACTTGGAAACTCCAAGATGAAGTGGTCCTGGATTCCGGAAGTTGAAAACGACTTTATTTTTGCCGTGATCGGTGAAGAGCTCGGTCTAGTTGGCGCGATGGTTGTAATTGGAATGTTTGCTTTGCTCATCGCCTCTCTTATAAGAGTGATGTTGAGAGCTCAAACAACTTTTGCCCGAGTGACAACCCTCGGGGTTGTTATCTGGATACTTAGCCAGTCTGCGGTGAACATAGCTGTGGTGCTTGGAGTCCTGCCGGTTCTTGGCGTTCCGCTGCCACTGATCTCCGCAGGTGGTTCCTCGTTGATTGCAACGTTGGCAGGAATCGGTTTGGTTTTGGCATTTGAAAAAGATAACCACCGACAGCCACTTCGGGGAGTAAGGCGTTGACAAATTACCTGTTGACCGGTGGTGGAACCGCCGGTCACGTGAATCCGCTGCTCACAATTGCAGATCATCTGCGCAAACGTTCACCACAGGACCAAGTTCTAGCTCTCGGAACCAAAGAGGGTCTTGAGTCCAGACTGGTCCCGGAAGCCGGAATCGAATTGTTGTTTATTGAAAAACTTCCATTTCCAAGACGTCCCGGTTTATGGGCCATAGTCTTTCCATTCAAGTTCGCATCTGCCGTATCCAAGGTAAGAAAGTACATCCGGACACACTCAATCAACATAGTGGTTGGTTTTGGAGGTTATGTAAGTGCGCCAGCATATGTCGCGGCTAAGCGGGAGAAGGTCCCAATCGTTATCCATGAGGCAAATGCCTTGCCTGGAATCGCGAACAAAGTTGGCAACCGATTTGCCAGTGCTGCAGGAAAGACTTTTCGCTCTGCCAACATGGCACACACCGAGTTTGTTGGAATGCCGCTTCGAGCATCTATAGTCGCTCTTGCAACCAAAAAAGATGCTGCGGCCGCTAGAAAACATTTTGGTCTAAGGCCTGATCAGCTGACTCTTTTGGTCACCGGCGGTTCATTAGGAGCTAGAAGCATCAATCAAACTGTTGAATCCTGCAGGGCGGTTTTTGCTGCTGCCGGTATCCAAGTGCTGCACATTGTCGGAGGCGCCAGCGAACTTGAAGAAGTATCGGAGCCTCAATACGCAAGAGTGAGATACGTCGATCAAATGGAATTGGCTATCGCAGCAAGCGATTTCGCCGTGTCAAGAGCGGGGGCTGCAACGGTTTCCGAGTTTTCGGCAATCGGTTTGCCAGCTTTATACATTCCCTATCCGGTGGGCAATGGTGAGCAGAAATTCAATCTTCAGGATGTTTTGGCTGCCGGTGGAGCGGTCACAATTGCTGATTCAGAATTCACCCCGGATTATGTGCGCTCGACCTTGATTCCTATGCTCTCCGACAGTAAGCGCATTGCTGAAATGTCTGAGTTGGCGAAACAAGCCGGGGTTTTAGATGGTACCGAGCGTTTTGTCGCTCTTATTGACGAGGTATTGGCTAGAAGATGATCAAACCAGATTTCACACAGGCAGTGCCAGATCAGCTGGGCACAGTGCACTTCATTGGCATTGGTGGTTCTGGCATGAGCGGTATCGCGAGGATTTTAATTGGCTTGGGACATGTTGTGACCGGTAGCGATCTTCGAGATAGCTCAAACGTGGCGGCGCTTCGGGAACTTGGAGCGAAGATTTACATCGGGCACGACCAATCACATTTGGGAGATCCAGACACGGTTGTGGTCACAAGTGCACTGTGGCCAACTAACCCGGAGTATCTGCTTGCGAAGGAAAAAGGTATCCCCGTTATTCATCGCTCACAGGCGTTGGCGAAACTGGCATCAAGTAAACGATTAATCGCAGTAGCCGGCGCCCACGGTAAGACAACTTCAACCGGAATGGTAATCACCGCACTTATGTCGATGGGACAGGATCCATCTTTTGTTAACGGGGGAGTCATAAATTCCGTAGGACAAAGCAGCAGCTCGGGAACAGGTGAGTTGTTTGTGATTGAGGCGGATGAATCAGATGGTTCTTTTCTGCTGTATGACACTGCAATTAGCTTGATTACCAACGTTGACCCTGACCACCTTGATCATTACGGAAGCATCGAAGCTTTCCATAAAGTTTTTGCTGACTTTGCCAACAAATCTAAGGAGCTTGTTGTAATCAGCTCTGATGATCATGGCGCGAAGGAAGTCGCGAAACTGATAACAAAGCCAATGTTCACATTCGGCGAGGCTATGGACGCCACTGTTCGAGTGCAGAACATAAAAGAGGAGGCCCGGGTCTCATTTGAGTTGGTGTACAAAGACGAGAAATCAAGCGCCACTTTGATTCTTGCCGGACGCCACAACGCTCTGAATGCTGCGGGAGCGGTCGCGACTCTGGTGGGCCTTGGTTTTGATTTTCATGCGTCAGTTTCCGAGGTCGCAAAATTTGAAGGAACAGAGCGAAGGTTCGAGCTTCACGGGCAAGAGCGAGGTGTTAGCGTGTATGACGATTTCGCCCATCACCCAACTGAAGTGCAGGCGGCTCTAAATGGCGCTAGAGCGGTAGTTGGTTCTGGCAAGCTCATAACTGTTTTTCAGCCACACCTTTATTCACGCACCAGATTGTTTGCCAAAGAGTTCGCTCAGGTGCTGGCCGAAAGTGATGAAGTGGTTTTACTGGATATCTATGCAGCCCGTGAAGATCCAGAACCAGGTGTCACTGGTGAGCTTATTTTGAACAACTTCTCCGACCAGTCAAAAATTCACTATGTTCCGAACTGGGAAGAGGCATCAGCTAAGGCGGCGAGCTTGGCCGACCCGGGTGATTTCATCGTAACGATGGGTTGCGGCGATGTTTATCGCATGGTTCCTCAGCTTCTTCAAGCACTAAAGAAAAGTTAGTAGATTGAAGCGCCCCGGTTCGAAAAAGCTTCCTGGAGAAAAACTCCAAAGGCAACGGCTTAATACTTTGGCTAAAGCGCCCAGGCGCATAACTCAGCGAGAGCTTGATAACTCACTTATTGGTCGGATGGTTTCATCCAGACGCGCAAAACGCATCATTGCATCGATCAGTGTTGGTTCAATAGCTATCCTTCTGGTTATAGTCGCAGGCGCAACTTTTTCTCCCGCTTTAGCCATCAAGGAGATTTACGTCACGGGTACCGAGCGGATTCAGCCAGAACTAATTTCAAAGGCACTCCAGGGACACATCGGAACTCCATTGCCGCTTCTGGACGAGAACGCGGTAGCCAAATCGTTAGCTAGCTTTGCTCTGATTGAATCATTTTCTGCAACTGCGGTGCCGCCAAATGGTTTACAGGTAAAGATTTCAGAACGCCAGGCAATCAGCGTTGTTGCAGTCAAGGGCGAGCGTTGGCTTTATGACCCAGCGGGGGTCAAGGTGGCACAGGCCACCGGTTCCGAGGAATTACCTGAGATTCAAATAAGTGAAGAACCTAGGAACTCGCAGCGCTATAGAAACGCGATCGAAGTGTTAATGGCACTTCCTGAGGATTTACTGCATCAAGTTGAGTTCATCGAGGCTCGTTCTAAGGACGATGTTCAGATGAGCCTTAGAACTTCTCGCGAACAGAGGATTATTTGGGGCGACAGTTCCGATTCGGTTCTAAAGTCAAAGGTGCTTCAGGCCTTGATGGCCAACCACCGAAAAACCCAATCGGTGACTTTTGACGTTTCCTCCCCAAACGCACCGGTTGTGCGATTCGACAACTTTTAGACACGCCCGCACCCGTTACGCCACAAAAGGGCCATCTAGGCCTATTTTTTTGGCGCGGAGTTCAAAAAGCCGTAGAGCTTAAGGCTAAAGCTGAGCTTGAGGGTTTGTTGTTTCGCAGTGACTTGCAAAAGTCACGGCTGTCGATTTGAAGGAGCATCATGGGTCTGAACCAAAACTACCTGGCCGTAATCAAGGTCGTAGGAGTTGGTGGAGGCGGAGTCAACGCACTCAACCGCATGATTGAGTCTGGCTTGCGCGGTGTGGAGTTCGTTGCAATCAACACAGACGCACAGGCTCTACTGATGAGCGAAGCTCACGTGAAGCTGGATATCGGAAGAGACTTGACTCGTGGACTTGGAGCAGGAGCTGACCCTGAAATTGGAAAACGTGCTGCTGAGGATCACGAAGAAGAAATAGAAGCAGCTCTTCGTGGCTCAGACATGGTGTTCGTAACTGCCGGTGAAGGCGGAGGAACTGGAACCGGTGCTGCGCCGATTGTTGCCCGTGTTGCTAAGCGCGTAGGAGCTCTAACCGTTGGAGTAGTCACCAAGCCATTTGGTTTTGAAGGTAAACGCAGAATGCAGCAAGCTGAGCGTGGAATCGAGGCAATTCGCGCTGAGGTCGACACGTTGATTGTTGTTCCAAACCAGAGGCTTCTCGAGATTGCTGACAAGTCAGTTTCTGTAGTGGAGGCTTTTAAGACGGCTGATGATGTCCTTCGTGCCGGTGTTCAGGGAATCACGGATTTGATCACTACTCCTGGACTAATCAACTTGGACTTCGCCGATGTGAAGTCAGTTATGCAAGGTGCAGGTTCTGCCTTGATGGGTATTGGTACTGCCAAGGGTGAGGACCGCGCAATCCGTGCAGCCGAGATGGCAGTTTCTTCTCCGTTACTTGAGGCAAGCATCGACGGCGCTCACGGCGTACTGATTCTGGTTCAGGGTGCATCTGATCTTGGACTTCACGAAATTGACGAAGCAGCAAGACTGGTTCAGGAAGCTGTTAGCCCAGAAGCAAACATCATTTATGGAACCACAATCGACGACACTTTGGGTGACGAAGTTCGCATCACGGTTATTGCTGCTGGTTTCGACGGTGGCTTCCCCAAGGCACGCAAGAGCCCAAGAACAGTTTTTGCAGAAGTTGAGCAACCACTTCCTCCAGTTGTTCCAGTTGCGGCACCTGTTGTTGAATCAATCTCATTCTTCGACACTCCAGCAATCGAGATCGCGGAGGAGCCATTGCCAATGCCGGTTCAGTCATTTTCGATGGACTACGCTGCAGATCTTGATATTAAAATTGACGAGTCACCCTCTCTACCAAAGCGACCGCAGACTGCTGATGGCACCTTCGGTGACGATCTCGACATTCCTGAGTTCCTCAGAGGTTAATTGACCGAGCTTGGCCAGCGCTACCAAGCAATCGTTGACTCAATAGCGACTGCAGCAAGTTCGGCCAATCGAGATTCGAAGCAGATTACGCTCGTTGTGGTGACAAAAAACCATCCTCACCAGTTGGTTCATGATCTTCTGGCATTGGGTGCCAGAGATTTTGGTGAAAACCGCGACCAGGAAGCCGGCCCTAAGGCCAAGCAGATTGCTTCCGAATCCATCGAGCGGTTCAATTGGCACTTTATTGGCCAACTTCAAACCAATAAGGTCAAATCGGTTCTTGAGTATGCCGACTTTCTTCATTCGTTAGATAGACCCTCCTTGCTTGACGAACTTCAAAAGCGCACAGCCGATCGCGAAAATCCACTCAAGGTCTTTGTGCAGGTCAACATGACCGAGGATCCAGAGCGAGGGGGAGTAAACCCAGAAGATCTGATGGCCTTTGCCGAGCGAGTGCTTTTGAGTCCTGGGCTTGAGCTAGTTGGCCTAATGGGAGTCGGGGGCCTAGAGGTGGCCCCAGAACTTGAGTTTGAAAGACTGGCCGTATTGTCCTTAGAGCTGCAAAAGCTTGCTCCAGGGGCGAACAGGCTCTCAATGGGCATGTCTGGGGACTTTGAAACAGCTATTGCCTATGGCGCGACACACTTGCGAATAGGTACCGCAATAACGGGTAATCGGCCTACTTAGCCATATTCTTAGAGAAGTTAAACCCCAGGAGGAACTAATGGCCGGATTACTACAGCGCAGCATGGAATTTCTCGGATTTGCCGAGGAGTCCAACGAGCTGCCAACTCGCCAGGATTCAGTGTCTACTGCATCACGCCCTGCTCGTGTAATGAGCCCACGACCTCGTCGCGGGTCAAATGATGTCGCGGAGATTTTCACCATCGAGCCAAAGTCTTACGAAGAGGCGCCAATGGTTGCAGCTCACTACCGAATCGGTATTCCAGTGATTGTGAACATGGGAGAGATGAGCGAAGTTGAGTCTCGCCGCATGCTTGATTTCATGCTTGGACTAAAAGAGGGTCTAGAAGGCCACATGCGTCGCGTGACTCCAAAGGTGTTTTTGCTGACCCCAACCCACGTTGCAGTCAACGAGGAGCAGGCGGCAGAGAGCACCAGCGAGGTTGACGAGCTTCTAGTTCGTCCATAGGTTCCGCTGTGGGACTTATCGCTCTAATTGTTTATTGGGCGCTGCAGCTTTACTTTTATACACTCATTGGCCGCTTAACTCTAGATCTGCTTATGTCCGTGAATCCAGCGTTTCGGCCCAAGGGCATACTGTTGCCGGTTGCAGAGATTATCTACACGTTGACCGACCCTCCGCTTCGATTCTTGAGGCAATACATAAAACCGGTACGAATGGGCGCCATTTCTTTGGATTTTGCCTGGACAGCACTGGTGCTGGGCGTTGTGTTCGCACAAAGTCTGGTTCGCGGCCTCATATAGCGAGCTAATTCATCTTGGGTTAGGCTTTTAGAAAGTTCGGCCCAAGCTGGCCAATCGAAAGAGGAAGACAGTAATGCCACTAACTCCAGAAGACGTTGTCAATAAGAGGTTCCAGCCAACCAAGTTTCGCGAAGGCTATGACCAAGACGAAGTCGATGACTTTCTAGACGAGATCGTCGTCGAGCTAAGAAGGCTCTACCAGGAGAACGAGGACCTGCGCAGACGACTACTGGCAGCAGATGGTCGCATTGCAGAGCTTCAGCGAAGTGGTGCAGATCTTCCATCCCAGCTTGTCTCAGCCCCTGAGGTCGCATCCGCACCTATGGCATTCCCGGAAGCTGTTGCTGACCCATCAACTTTGGATTCTTCCAACACCAACAACTTGCTTCAGCTGGCCCGTAAGCTCCACGACGAACACGTGCGTGAAGGCATGATCAAGCGCGACGAACTAATCGCAGAAGGTCACGCAACTGCTGCTCGTCTAGTTCGAGAAGCAGAAGCTCAGCAGCGCTCTGATCTGAATCGTCTTGAGCAAGAAAAGGCCGTTGTTGAGCACAGCATCCAGCAGCTTCGTAGCTTCGAGCGTGAATACCGCACTCGCCTGAAGTCCTACATTGAGTCTCAGCTAACCGAGCTAAATTCTGCAGGAGTTGCTCCATCGCAGCAGGCACCCGGATATACTCCTGGCATCAGCGGGTAGTGCAGGTTCTTGAGCAGGTCAAAACACGCAGCTAGTCGCTGGCTGTACCTCGTTGTTGCCCTTGTTCTAATCGCTGTTGATCAGTTCACAAAAAATCTTGCTATAGCAACCCTAAAACCTGGAATCGGCTATCCGGTTATTGGGGAATTGCTTTCCTGGCGACTTATCTACAACGACTCGGCTGCCTTCTCACTTGGCTTTGGTCAGACTTGGATTCTGGCTGTGCTCGCAGCTGCCGCAACCCTGGCAACAATCTGGTTTTCCGGGAGGATTACTTCGCGCTCCTGGGCGGTGATGGCCGGCACATTTCTTGCTGGGGTAGTCGGTAATCTGATTGACCGTCTGATTAGAGAGCCAAGTTTTGGCAACGGTCACGTAGTTGACTTCATCCAAATCCCTTTCAATTTCCCGGTATTCAACCTGGCAGATATCTTTATCGTTTCTATGGCTACCCTCACGGTTATCAGAGTCTTCCGAGGTGAGAACCTCGGTGGTGTTGCACCGAGGAAAAAATGAGTCAGAACTTTGAAATTGATCAGTCCCTTGCTGGCGAGCGGGTTGATACCGCGATTGCGCGATTGCTTGGAATATCGCGCTCAGCTGCGGCTGAACTTTGCGGAGCAGGTGGGGCGAGAGTCGGTAAGAAGACTCTCGGAAAATCCGATCGGGTGAATCTAGCTGACTTACTGGAAGTTGAACCACCAAAAGCAGCTCAAGAGCTCAAGGTGGTTGCCACTCCGGTGGATGAGCTGTTGGTGATTTATCAGGATGACGATCTAGTCATCGTCGATAAGCCAGCAGGGGTCGTTGCTCACCCAACAGTTGGCTATGAGGGCCCAACGGTTGCTGGCGCCTTGCTGGCGCGCGGAATTCAACTAACAACTTCCGGAGCCCAGGAGCGTCAGGGAATAGTCCAGCGACTAGATGTTGGAACCAGTGGGCTAATGATGCTCGCGAAATCCGAACTGGCCTATTCGAAACTGAAACAAGATTTTCGGGATAGAACCGTGAACAAGATCTATCACGCCATTATTCAAGGTCACCCAGATCCAATGGAAGGCACCTTCGATGCCCCCATCGGCAGGCACCCAAAAGCTGAATTCAAGTTCGCAGTAATGGAAGATGGCAAACCCTCTGTCACTCATTACAAAGCCCTTGAACTCTTTGCTGCCGTGGCTCTTTGTGAAGTGAACCTTGAAACCGGAAGAACTCACCAGATCCGCGTGCACTTTTCAGCTTTCAAGCATCCACTACTTGGGGACACTATGTATGGGGCAGATCCAACCCTTGCCAAAAAGCTCGGAATAGACCGCCAGTGGCTCCATGCCAAAGAACTTGGATTTACCCACCCCATCACGGGTAAGCAAGTGCATTTTGTCTCGGAGTACCCAAAGGACTTGGCCGAGGTGCTTGTAAAGCTCCGAGCCTAGAAACCCTTAGGCTAAAAATCCCACCAACCACTGCTATTTCTAGAGGCCCACTTGTCAGCTAAGGATTCCTTTGTGCACCTTCATGTGCACAGCGAGTATTCGATGCTCGATGGTGCCGCCAGGGTAAAACCCCTTACTGAAGAAGCTGCCCGGTTAGGAATGCCGGCAATCGCAATTACTGATCACGGAAATAATTTCGGCGCTTACGATTTCTATCAAACAGCAAAAGCCAACGGAATCAAGCCAATCATCGGTATCGAAGCATATCTTTCGCCTGGTACCCCCCGAACAGAGCGCACCCGAGTTCAGTGGGGAGTCGGTGGCGAGGATGATGTTTCCGGTGGCGGAGCATTCACGCACCTAACAATGTTTGCTGAAACCACAGAAGGTATGTACAACCTCTTCAAAATGTCCTCTAAGGCTTGGTTGGATGGTTTCTATTTCAAGCCTCGTATGGATAGAGAGCTGCTTCAGGAATATGGCAAAGGAATCATTGCAACCACCGGCTGTGCCTCGGGCGAAGTCCAAACCCTGATTCGTCTGGGCCAATACGACAAGGCACTGGAAGCAGCAGCGTTCTATCGAGACGTTTTTGGCAAAGACAACTATTTCGTAGAAATCATGGATCACGGTATAGATATCGAGCGCCGTGCGATGCCGGATCTATTGCGACTGGCAAAAGATCTTTCCTTGCCGCTGGTAGCCACAAATGATCTTCACTACACCCATGCCTCCGATTCAGTTAGCCACGAGGCGCTTTTGTGTGTGCAGTCGGGAACTAACTTACTTGACCCAAACCGTTTCAAATTCGACGGACGTGAGTACTACCTGAAATCCGCTGAACAGATGAGAGAGCTATTCAGAGATCATCCAGATTCATGCGATAACACTCTTGCGATAGCTGAGCGATGCAATGTTGAGTTCAAAAAGCGCGACCTGATGCCCAAATTCCCTCTTCCCGAGGGCGAGACAGAAGCTAGCTGGTTTGCAAAGGAAGTAGACAAAGGAATGAAGCGCCGCTACGGCGAGGTAGTTCCGGAGCGTCAAGCCAAGCAGGCTGAATACGAAGTCAACGTAATTGCACAAATGGGTTTCCCTGGATACTTCCTTGTGGTTTCAGACTTTATTGCTTGGGCTAGAGCCCAGGGGATTCGAGTGGGACCAGGTCGTGGTTCTGCTGCAGGATCAATCGTTGCTTACGCCATGGGAATCACTGAACTGGATCCAATCGTGCACGGACTAATTTTTGAGCGCTTCTTGAACCCCGAGCGTGTTTCACCGCCAGATATAGATGTTGATTTCGACGATCGAAGACGTGGAGAAGTCATTAGGTACGTGAGCCAAAAATACGGCGAGGACCGCGTTGCTCAGATCGTGACATTTGGAACTATCAAGGCCAAACAAGCCCTCAAGGATTCCGCTCGCGTTCTTGGCATGCCGTATGCGGCAGGGGAGAAGCTCACAAAGTTGATGCCCCCGATGGTCCTAGGTCGAGATGTGACCTTAGGGGAGTTAGTTGAAAAGCCAAAGGACAAACAGGCCGAGCAAAACTCTCGGTATAAAGAAGCCGCAGAATTTCGCGAGGCATTGGAAAGCGATTCGGATTCAGCAAAAATCTTCGAACTAGCCCGAGGTCTTGAAAATCTCAAACGCCAATGGGGTGTTCATGCAGCCGGTGTAATCATGTCCGCTGAGCCACTTTTGGATGTAATTCCAATCATGCGCCGTGAGGACGACGGGGCGGTAATCACTCAGTTTGATCAGCCACCGTGCGAAAAACTTGGTCTACTGAAGATGGATTTTCTAGGGCTTCGAAACCTGACAGTTCTGGATGATGCTTTAGCAAACATCAAAGCTAACCGCGGGGTGGGCGTGGTTCTTGAGGAACTTGATTTGAATTCCGATCAGAACACCTTTGAGCTTTTGTCCAGAGGGGACACCCTCGGGGTATTCCAGCTCGACGGTGCTCAGATGCGTTCTCTTCTTCGAATGCTAAAGCCGAGTGAATTCGAACACATCTCCGCTGTTATCGCGCTTTACCGACCAGGTCCAATGGGAGAAAAATCCCACACCAACTATGCATTGCGCAAAAATGCTCTTCAAAAATCAGAAGCCATCCACCCGGAGCTTGCAGCTCCGCTGGCCGAGATTCTGGACCCAACCTATGGACTGATTGTTTATCAGGAGCAGGTAATGGCTGTTGCGCAAAAGGTAGCTGGCTTCACCCTTGCGCAGGCGGATCTTCTCAGAAGAGCGATGGGTAAAAAAGATAAGAAAGAGCTGGATCGCTCGTACAAAGATTTCAGCGAAGGTATGGCCGGCCAAGGATACTCAGAACCAGCTATTGAAACTCTTTGGAAAACTCTTCTTCCATTCGCAGACTACGCCTTCAATAAGGCACACAGTGCTGGCTATGGAGTTTTGAGTTACTGGACTGCATACCTAAAGGCAAACTTCCCAGCCGAGTATATGGCTGCGCTGCTTACCTCGGTGGGGGATTCAAAAGACAAACTGGCAATCTACTTGAACGAATGTCGTCGAATGGACATTCAGGTTCTTGCCCCAGATGTTAATCAGTCGATTGGACCATTTAGCGCGGTTGGGGACACCATTCGCTTCGGGCTTGGAGCAATCCGAAACGTTGGCCACAACGTAGTTGATGGAATCATCACGGCGCGCAAGGATAAGCCTTTTTCATCCTTCGCCGATTTCTTGAGACGAGCGCCCGCTCAGGTTTGTTCCAAGAGAACCATCGAGTCGCTCATTAAAGCTGGCGCATTTGACTCGCTTGGCCACACTAGGCGTTCATTGATCGAAATTCACGAAGAAGCTGTTGATTCACAATCAGTAATTAAGAGAAACGAATCAACCGGTCAAGTTGATTTGTTTGGCGATCTATTTGCTGAATCCGATTCGCAGCTGGTTATTCCTAATCGACCAGAATGGCCAAAGGCTGAAAAGCTTGCGCACGAGCGCGAAATGCTAGGTCTGTACGTATCTGATCACCCACTTGCCGGAAGAGAAAAACAGCTTGCTCAGTTTGCAGACTTTACAATCGGTGATCTGCTAACCAGTGAGGAAATCCGCGATGGTGAGACCGTGACTATAGCGGGTCTGATTTCAAGTGTCACCCACCGGGTTGCCAGATCCTCAGGTAATCCATACGCCAATGTGATCATCGAAGATTTTGAAGGTGAGATGTCTGTGATGTTTATGGGCAAAACCTACAAAGAGTATTCGGAAGCATTGATCAACGATGAGGTAGTTCTGATTCGTGGACGAATAAATGCCAGAGATGAGGGCTATGCGATTTCAGCTTTCTCAATGGAAACTATCGCTCTGGGTTCTGAAGGAGCTAACCACGGACCACTAAGACTTCAGATTCAAGAAGCTGATGCCACCAGGTCTGTACTCGAAAACCTGGATGCAACTTTGAGAGCTCATCCTGGCAAAGAAGAAGTACAGCTGACTTTCATTGATGAGCTGAACCCAAGAAGCTTTAAGTTATCTCCAAGGGTAAGAATCAGCGATGACCTTATCGGTGAGCTAAAGGCTTTGCTGGGTTCGGGATCTTTGGTTCAGAGTGCGGTGTCTGCTGGGTTGAAATAGGAGCGCTGGAAGTACAACAGCCCCTTATCTAGCGTCCCAAGTTTGCCCGAAAGCACATCCGCAACAAAAACCGCATTCTGCGCAACTGGATGAAACTCTCGCACCTTTGCAAAAAGCACAGCAGTTGCGTCTCTAAACACCGGAAGCCCAAATTCGGAGAACTCCCAATCCGAATCAGCGAAGCGTTTAGCTTGTTCTTCTGCCATTTTCTTTGCTAGCCCAAGGTTCTCTGATCCAAGCATGTGAAGGGCTAAATGCGTTGCCTTTGATAAGGCCGGCCAAGAAGATGAGCCCTGTGAAACATTGAAGGTCACCAATGCCGGGTTTGAACCAAGTGAAGTCATCGAGGTTGCTGTGAAACCAACAGGATCACCAGATTCTGACTTGGTTGTGATCACTGCAACTCCGGACGCGTGGCGCCTAAAGGCAGCCTTCAAGGCATCAGAGGGGTCTTGGCTTAGGTCTTTTTCAAGCATCGCTTACAAGATTAGCTCAGCCTCCAGCAATAACTGACCAAATAGACTTAGGTCACAATCATCGAAAAGAGAGCTCGGGCCAATGCCAATTATTCGCCAGCTGGATCTTCGTGGGCAGCTTTTGACCGAAGCGAAGATCAAATCATTGCTTCCTCGGGCTAAACAAGATGGCCGATCGGCCGAGCAGGTAGCAGTTGAGGTTATTGCAGGCGTAAAAAGTGGGGGAGCAAGCTACCTAAGAAAGCTAACTCAAGACTTGGACGGCTTTGATCCGGAACCCTTGAGGGTTTCCAGTAAAGAACTGCAGTCCGCACTTGCAAGCTGTGATGCAGCACTTCGTTCGGCAATTGAAATGGCAATTGAACGTAATCGCTTGGTTTCTCAAGCCGCAATGCCTAAGCCATTCACGATTGAGCTGGCAAACGGATCTAAGGTTTCTCAACGCTACGTACCGATGGACTCGGTGGGACTTTACGCACCAGGTGGAAAAGCTGTCTATCCATCCAGCGTGATTATGAATGCGATACCCGCTCAAGTAGCCAAGGTTCCTCGAATTGTTTTAGCCAGCCCTGGACAAAAGCAGTTTGACGGCCGTCCCCACCCAAGTGTTCTTGCTACCGCAGCAATGCTTGGTTTGGATGAGGTCTATTGCATGGGAGGGCCTGCAGCGATTGCTGCTTTTGCATATGGCCTCGATGATGCCGATTTGCTGCCTGTCCGATTAGTCACCGGCCCTGGCAACGCCTATGTTGCTGCGGCAAAAAGATTGGTTCGCTCGGATGTGGCAATTGATTCCGAGGCAGGCACAACAGAAATTTTGATCATCGCCGATAAGAACGCAAATTCAAAGTTTGTTGCCGCTGATCTGATTTCACAGGCCGAACACGACGAGGCGGCTGCTGCGGTTCTGGTTACCGACTCGGCAGAGTTGATCGAAGGCGTTCTGGTCGAACTGCAGAGCCAACTAAGCGTTGCTAAACACTCAGCTCGCATCTCACAAGCGCTTGCCGGACAGCAATCGGCACTTGTGTTGGTTGATGACATTGAAGCTGCCGTAGCAGTTTCCAATTACTACGCAACTGAACACTTAGAGTTGCTAGTTGCAGGCCCTGCTGCTCTCCTTAGCTCAATCACCAATGCCGGAGCGGTGTTTCTGGGGGAGTATTCACCAGTTAGTGTTGGAGACTATTTGGCCGGGTCGAATCACGTTCTGCCAACCGGCGGTACCGCCAGATACTCTTCAGGGCTCGGTGTTCACACCTTCTTGCGCACACAGCAAGTAATTGATTACGCCGAGGAAGGACTAGCTCAAATCTCAGAATCACTACCGGTTTTTGCGCAAGCCGAGAATCTTCCAGCTCACGGAAGTGCTGTTTCAAAGCGCTTCGAAGGCAAGTAATTATTAGAAACCGGAAAACAAGTGCAAATTCAATAGCAGCGCTCTAAAATTGGATTAAGGGAAGGATTCAGAATGCATTGTCCGTTTTGTCGCTATGCCGATTCACGTGTGACTGATTCCCGAACCAGCGAAGATGGGTCCGCTATCAGAAGGCGCCGTCAATGCCCAGAGTGCGGCAAGAGATTTACAACCTCTGAAACTGCATCCCTTACGGTTATCAAGCGAAGCGGAGTCACTGAACCTTTCAGTCGTGAAAAGATTGTCAGCGGTGTAGGTAAGGCATGCCAAGGAAGACCCGTCTCCGACGCCGATCTTGCCGTTTTGGCCCAGCAGGTCGAGGAAATCATCAGATCATCGGGCGCTGCTCAAGTGGAAGCGCACGAGATTGGCCTTGCCATCTTGGAACCGCTTAGAGCCCTTGATGAAGTTGCCTTCATGAGGTTTGCGAGCGTTTACCAGGGCTGGGAATCATTGGAAGATTTCGAGGCTGCTATCAGCGTGCTTCGTGCCAGTAGTGATATTCAATCCGAGGGCAGCAAAGGCTAGCGTGATCTAGCAATTTGATCTATCGGGCATTTTTCAATCTAATCTTTTCCCGCTTTGATCCGGAGACCGCTCATCACCTTGGCGTGGTGCTAATCAAATTTCTAGGAGCTACAGGGCTTGCAGATTTAACTCGTTTAGGCAGCAAGCCAGGTGCCGTCAAGGTCATGGGCCTTGAATTCAAAGGCCCATTCGGGATGGCAGCCGGTTTCGATAAGAACGCCGAAATGGTGAAGGAACTTGGACAGTTGGGTTTTTCTCATGTTGAGATCGGAACAGTCACGCGTCACGCACAGGATGGAAACCCTAAGCCAAGACTTTTTAGACTCAAGAAAGACCTGAGCCTTATAAATCGAATGGGCTTTAACAATGAGGGAGCCGATGCCGTTTCGAAAAGGTTGGAGAAACTCAAATCAAGCGGTGCAACACTTCCGATAATTGGAGTGAACATAGGCAAGAGCAAGATTACCGAGTTGGAAGATGCGGTTTCTGATTATCAGTACAGCGCCGAGAAGCTTGCCCCGTTTGCTGACTACATTGCGGTCAACGTTTCTTCCCCAAACACTCCAGGTCTTAGATCGCTTCAGGCAAGTGATCAACTTGAACCGATTTTGAATGCCGTAATTGCTAAAGCTGCTGGCAAGCCAGTGTTGGTGAAGATAGCTCCTGATTTGGCAGATGAAGATGTTGTGGCTGTTGCGGCATTAGCCACCAAGCTCAGACTTGCTGGAGTTATTGCAACCAACACAACTGTTTCTCGAGCTGGTTTGAGAACCGATAGCCAAAGAGTTTCGTCCATGGGCGCTGGAGGTTTGTCTGGCCCAATTCTCAAAGAGCGGTCTTTAGAAGTTTTGAAATTGTTGAGGGCAAATTTACCAAGCGAGATTGTCATCGTTTCGGTAGGCGGAGTCTTCAGCCCCGCGGATGTCTCGCAAAGATTAAAGCTTGGAGCGTCTCTGGTTCAGGGCTACACAGGGTTTGTTTTTGAAGGACCGCTTTGGGCCAGGAAGATTAACCGCGGCTTAATTAGCCAAGACAAGTAAGTAGATTTGCTTAGCTGAGCTAACAAACAACCTTCAATATCTGATTAGAAGATTTTGTTCCCGCGCTTGACTTGTGGTTTTGGAAGTCTCATTCCGCGCATCTGGATTGAGCGCATCGCTGCGTACCAGCGCAATCCCTTTTCGGCCTTATCGCCATACTTTGCTTCCGCCATCTTTTGGGTTTTCTTGCCAAGAATGAATCCGTCGAGACCGACTGCTACAAAAAGCCCCCACATTGCAATCAGAGTTCCAAGTTGGATATACAGGTCAGTCACCGCGTCGTCGGTGCTAATTGAAGAGATGATGACTACCAAAAATAGAGCCGGAAGCACAAGTTCACCTGCGGTGAACCTGGAGTCAACGATGTCGCGTGCGAGTTTTCTTTGAGGTCCACGATCTCGGCTGGTTAGGTATCGCTCTTCGCCATTTGCTAAACCTTCTCGAGCCTTGAGGCGTTCAGCCTGGAGTGCTCGCTTTGCCAACCTCTTGGCCTCAGGGGAGCGGTTTCCAACCACTGGCTTTTTGCGCAACTGTTCTTGCTGCTTGCGAGCTGGAGTTGGCTTACCCTTGCCGTCCTTTTTAGGCTGCTGTGACTGAGGTGTCTGCTCTGGCATTAGGGTCCTTCGATTTTGATTGGTTTCGCTTAAGATTACCCTTATGACCTCGATCCCACCGACAACCTCTGCCGCGCAGCTGGAAAAGGCAAGCGCAGCCGTCAAGCTTCTATTTCCTGAAGCCCTTGAAATCCTCAAAGATTTGGTGCGGATTCCTGGAATCGCCTGGGAAGCTTTTGATGCCAGCCAGCTGGACAAAAGCGCAGAGGCGGTCAAGACGCTGTTTGAAGAACTCGGCGTTTTTGACAAAGTCGAGATACTTCGCGCAGGTTACGGTGATTCGCAACTGGGTGCCCCCGCAATTGTGGCAACCCGCAAAGCAAAAAAATCACGGCCCACTATTTTGCTTTACGCGCATCACGACGTTCAACCACCCGGGGAAGATGCCCTTTGGGAGTCGACTCCGTTTGAACCCGAGATTCGAAACGGCAGAATGTATGGCAGAGGCGCCGCCGATGACAAGGCGGGAATTATCGCCCACTATGCCTCAGTGAAACTACTTTCTGAAATTGCAGGAGCCGACTTCGATCTTGGATTAGCTATTTTCATCGAAGGTGAGGAAGAGGCGGGATCGCCCTCTTTCGCCAGTTTCTTGGAAACCTATAAAGACCAGCTCGAAGGGGACGTCATTGTTGTAGCGGACTCTGGCAACTGGAGCACCACAGTTCCGGCAATCACCACAACCTTGCGGGGATTAGCTTCCCTTGAGTTCGAAGTTCGGACTTT